>JAFQAG010000196.1 GCA_017416985.1 Clostridia bacterium | reverse complement strand
TATAATCATAAAAATTTGTATTTGGGCACACTAACCCTTATACATAAATATACTCTAGTATATTTTATACTATTTTAAGTATAAAGTCAAGTAAATTAGGGGTAATATTACGCAATTAAATATAATTTTAGCAACAAAAAAAATTCCGCAGAAAAAATCTGCGGAATTTTTATTTTTTTACAAATTACTCAGCAACCGGAGCACTAACCGGGCAAACATTTGCACAGTTACCACACTCAATGCAAGTATCTGCATCGATTACGTACTTGCCATCGCCTTCGCTGATGCAAGATACAGGACACTCAGATGCGCAAGCACCGCAGCTGATGCACTCGTCGTTAATTACATATGCCATTTTGTTGCACCTCCTAAATATTTTTAAGTCATTAATACTCGACTTATATATTTTATCATATCTTTTTAAAAAAAGAAATAGGTTTTTTAAACTTTTTATAAAAATTTATGCAAAAGCTTACTCTGATTCTAATTTCGTTAAAAAATAGACAAAAAAAGGCGAATTTTTGTTGACGAAAACCTCTAGATGTTATATAATACTATGTATCATGTTTATTAAAAATATATAGTGGAGGTATTTTACAATGGGCAGAGTTTATAATTTTTCGGCAGGACCATCTATGTTGCCGGAAGCAGTTTTGGAAAAAGCTGCAAAACAAATGATTGATTATGAAGGTTGCGGAATGTCTGTAATGGAAATGAGCCATCGCAGTCCGGATTATGAGGCGATTATTGGTCGTGCAGAATCTCTTCTCCGTGAGTTGATGAATATTCCCGATAATTACAAGGTATTATTCCTGCAAGGCGGTGCATCAAGCCAGTTTGCAATGATTCCGTTAAACCTGTTTAAAAATTCAAAAAAGGCAGATTTTGTTATTACAGGTCAGTGGTCTAAAAAGGCTGCAAGCGAAGCATCAAAGTATGGCTCCGTTAATAAAATTGCAAGCTCAGAGGATAAAATTTTCTCATACATCCCTAAGCTTGACCCTTCTAAATTTGATAAAGATGCGGACTTCTTCCACATCACCTACAATAACACCATTTACGGAACACGTTACACCACTCTTCCTGACACAGGTGATGTTCCTCTCGTTGCAGATATTTCTTCTATCGCTTTGTCCGAGCCGATAGACGTGTCCAAATTTGGTCTGCTCTATGCCGGCGCGCAAAAGAATATGGGACCTGCCGGTGTTACTGTTGTTATCATTCGTGAAGATTTAATCGGCTCAACTTTAGAAGGTACACCGACAATGTTCGACTATAAAATCCATGCTGACAATGGTTCTATGTATAACACTCCTCCTACATATGCAATTTATATGTGTATGTTAGTGTTTGAATGGCTTAAAGAATTAGGCGGAATTGATGCTATGTACAAAATCAATCAGGAAAAAGCTAAAATTCTTTACGACTATCTCGATAGCTCTTCAATGTTCAGAGGCACAGTTGAAAAAGAAGACCGTTCTTTGATGAATGTTCCTTTTGTTACCGATTCTGATGATCTTAACGCTAAATTTATAAAAGAGGCAAAGGCTCGTGGCTTTGTTAACTTAAAAGGTCACCGTTCAGTAGGCGGTATGCGTGCAAGCATTTATAATGCAATGCCTGTTGAAGGTGTTAAAGCATTAGTTGAGTTTATGAAGGAATTTGAAGAAAATAATAAGTAATCGAGGTGCTTAAAATGTTTGATATTTTAACATTAAATAAAATAGCTGCCTGCGGTCTTGATAAATTTGACGCAGACAACTACACAGTTTCTGATACCTGCGCTGATCCTGACGGTATTATTTTAAGAAGTTTTTCAATGCACGAAATGGAACTGGGTTCTAATTTAAAAGCTGTTGCACGTGCAGGTGCTGGTGTAAATAATATTCCGATTGAAAAATGTACTGAAAAAGGCATTGTTGTATTTAACACTCCCGGTGCAAATGCAAATGCTGTTAAAGAGCTTGTAATTGCAGGTCTTTTGCTTTCATCACGTAATATCGTAGGCGGAATTGAATGGGCAAAAACTCTTCACGGCAAGGGCGCAGAGGTTGCAAAACTTGTCGAAAAAGGCAAAAGTCAGTTTGTTGGTCCTGAAATCAAAGGCAAGACCTTAGGTGTTATTGGTCTTGGTGCTATTGGTGTTATGGTTGCAAATGCTGCTCATAATCTTGGTATGGACGTTATTGGATACGACCCATATATGACAATCGACGCTGCTTGGCATTTATCAAGAAGTATAAAAAAAGCAACTGACATTAACGATATTTATGCAAACTGTGATTATATTACATTACACGTTCCGGCAAATGATTCTACTACAGGAATGATAAATTCAGAAACACTCGCTCTTATGAAAGATGGCGTAAGAATTTTGAATTTTGCTCGTGGAACATTAGTAAACGAGGCTCATATGGCTGTTGCATTAGAAGAAGGCAAAGTTGCAAGCTATGTTGTTGACTTCCCGTCAGATGCCGCTTTATCTATGGATAATGTCATTGCTATCCCCCACTTAGGAGCATCTACCCCAGAGTCTGAGGACAACTGCGCAATGATGGCGGCTGACGAGCTTAAAGATTATTTAGAAAACGGAAACATTACAAATTCTGTTAACTTCCCGAATTGCGAAATGGCTCGTGAAGGACAGACCCGTGTAACAATTACACATATGAATGTTCCTAATATGCTAAGTCGTTTTTCAACAATTATGGCAGAAAAACACCTTAACATTCTTCATATGCTCAATAAAAGCAAAAAAGAAAATGCATACACCATTATGGATATCGACGGTGATGTTACCGATGATATGATTGCAGAAATTTCGGCAATCGAAGGTGTACTCGGCGTAAGAATTATTAAATAATATATACAAAATAACAAAAAAGCAACTGTTTTTTGAACAGTTGCTTTTTTGTTATTCCCACACAGATTCCATAAGTTTTGAAATCTCATCTTTAAGCTTTTGCGTTTCGTTCTTATTTACTTTAATTTCTACAACATCGCCCTCTTTTGCATCAGAGAGTAAAATTTTAGGTATGTTAACCATTTTTCCGTCAGGCATCTCTACAACTGCATAGTCCTTTTCAAAACGGTCTATTATTAATTTCATATTATTCCACCACCCTTAAATTTTCTCCATCAGTTTCGAATATAACTGTTCCGTCTGTATCTGCCCTGCAAACCTCAACATCCGATGAATTTAAAAGTTTCATCGTTTCTTTATGCGGATGTCCGTAATCATTGCCTGCGCCGCAGGGTATATATACATATTCGGGATTTACTCTGTAAAAAAACTCTTCGCCCGTAGATGTTCTGCTGCCATGATGCCCTACTTTAAGCACATCAGCACTTATATCGTCTGTAATTTCGTTTTCAGAAAGTTTTTCAGCATCCCCTGTAAACAAAAATGCTTTGTTTTTGTACTTAAGATG
>JAFQAG010000195.1 GCA_017416985.1 Clostridia bacterium | reverse complement strand
GTCATAGCCTCTGTCTGGTCATGTGTAACGTAGATAAATGTTGTCTGTAATCTTTTATGAAGCTTTCCGATCTCTGTTCTCATCTGACCTCTCAGCTTAGCATCAAGGTTAGAAAGCGGTTCGTCCATCAAGAATACTTTTGGTTCACGAACGATCGCACGACCTAAAGCAACACGCTGTCTCTGACCGCCTGACAAAGCCTTCGGCTTTCTGTCAAGTAAGTGTTCGATATCGAGGATTCTTGCAGCCTCGGTAACTCTCTTTTTAATTTCGTCTTTCGGCATTTTTCTGAGTTTAAGACCAAATGCCATGTTATCAAATACTGTCATATGCGGATAAAGAGCATAGTTCTGGAAAACCATCGCAATATCTCTATCCTTCGGAGCAACATCGTTAACGAGTTTATCCCCGATGTACAGTTCGCCTTCTGAAATTTCTTCCAGACCAGCAATCATTCTAAGAGTTGTCGATTTACCGCAGCCCGAAGGACCAACCAAAACGATAAACTCTTTATCTTCAATATCTAAATTGAAATCACTTACAGCTGTAACGCCGCCGGCATATCTTTTATAGATACCCTTAAGATTTAGACTTGCCATTGTGTGAAACCTCCTCATAGTTTTCGACTAATCTTTTACACTAGATATGATACCATAATTTAAATCAAAATGTTAGTCGCTTTTTAACCAAAATTTTAAAAATTTATTTAGCAACATTGCATAAAAACATTTTTTATATCTTTTTTCGGCTTACATTGCCTCTTTTATACTTAAAGAAATTCGTTTTTTAGCAACATCTAAGTCGATGATTTTTACTTTCACAATATCGCCAACCGATAAAGCCTCCATAGGATGTTTTATAAACTTGTTGCTTATCTGTGATACATGCACAAGACCGTCCTGATGCACGCCGATATCAACAAACGCTCCAAAGTCTATAACATTTCTGACAGTTCCTGAAAGCACCATACCCACACTTAAGTTTTCGATGGATAACAGGTCTGAACGCAGCATAGGCTTAGGCAATTCATCACGAGGGTCTCTGCCCGGTTTTATTACAGCGTCAATAATATCTTTTAATGTAGGAACACCTATACCCAGACTGTCTGCCAAAGACTGCACTCCATCCCGCTTTATTTTTTCTAAAAATTCAGCTTTGTGCTGAACAATCTCTTCAACAGAAAAACCTGCACCCTCTGCCAGCGCCTTTGCCGCCTGATAGGATTCTGGATGAACTGATGTATTATCCAAAGGATTTTTTCCGTCAGGGATTCTTAAAAATCCTGCGCACTGCTCAAATGCCTTTTGACCAAGCTTAGCTACTTTTAACAGTTGCTTTCTGTCCTGGAATTTTCCGTTTTCTTCACGATATGCCACAATGTTTTTGGCAATAGCCGCATTTATACCTGCAACGTGCGATAAAAGCGATGGTGATGCTGTGTTTAAATCAACACCAACACTGTTAACACAATCTTCAACCACACCATCTAACGCCTGCGATAAACGCTTTTGATTCATATCGTGCTGATACTGCCCTACACCGATTGATTTCGGGTCTATTTTAACCAGTTCTGCAAGCGGATCCTGCAGGCGACGCGCTATTGATACCGCACTTCTTAATGCAACGTCAAAATCAGGGAATTCTTCTGCTCCAAGTTTAGATGCAGAATATACAGATGCACCTGATTCATTAACAACCATATATTTTACATCGCTGTCAAGCTCTGATATAACATCAGCAACAAAAATTTCAGATTCTTTTGATGCCGTTCCGTTACCTATTGAAATTAAATCTACATTATATTTGCTTATAAGATTTTTGATGACCTTTTTAGCCTGTTCTTTATCATGATGCTCAAGCGTGCAATAAATAACAGTAGTTGCTAAAACCTTGCCAGTCTCATCTACAACAGCAATTTTACATCCTGTTCTGTATGCAGGGTCTAAGCCTAAAACGATTCTTCCTTTTATCGGTGCCTGTAAAAGCAAGCTGTGCAAATTTGCCGAGAACAGCTTAATTGCCTCTTCACCTGCACGGTCAGTAAGTTCAGCACGTATTTCATTCTCGATTGATGGCGCAATCAGACGTTTATAAGCATCTTTTGCTGCCTCCTCGACATATTCGCTTGTTACCGAGGCAGGTTTTTTTATAAGCTGGTCTATCAGATATTCATAAATCAATTCTTCGTCGATTGAAACCGAAACCTTTAAAAATTCTTCTTTTTCGCCACGATTAATCGCCAGAAGTCTGTGATTTGCAATTTTAGAAAGTGGCTCAGAAAAATCGTAATAAAGTCTGTATACACTGTCATTTTCCTCTGAACCCTTAGATACTAAAATACCCTTTTGCATAGTTTTTGCACGGATTTGTTTTCTGAACTCAGCATTATCAGAAACACTTTCTGCAATTATGTCCATTGCTCCAGCTATTGCCTCTTCAACGGTTGTCACACCTTTTTCTTCGTTTATAAACTCAGCCGCTTTTTCCATAAAGCTGCCATCATTGATTGTTTGCTCTAAAATCAATTCAGAAAGAGGCTCTAAGCCTTTTTCTTTTGCGACAGTTGCACGTGTACGGCGTTTTGGACGATATGGACGATAAATATCTTCAAGCTCTTGAAGAGTTACTGCCTTTTTAATCTGTTCTGTAAGCTCAGGTGTAAGCTTTTCCTGCTCGTCTATAAGACGGATTACCTCTTCTTTGCGTTCTTCTAAACTTCTTAAATATGCAAGACGGTCAGCAAACTGTCTTAAAATCTGGTCGTCTAATTCACCTGTTTTTTCTTTTCGATAACGGGCAATAAACGGAATGGTGTTGCCTGCATCAATAAGCTCAACAGTATTTGTTACCTGAAAGTCTTTTAAATTAAATTCATTTTTTAACTGTTCGTGTATTGTCATTTCATTTTCCCTTCCTGTACAAAAGAAGATTCCTCTTTTAAAAGGAATCTTCCGTTAAATCTAAATATGTAAATATATTTGCTTATTCTTCTAATAAATGTGCATACTTTTTATAGTATTTATAGATTTCGGATTTTTCCTTGCCGGTTAAGCTTTTTTGGAGAATTACCAAAGCCTGATTAACTTCTTCACGGGTAACGCCTCCGCTTGTGAGTGCCAAAACCTTTTGAAAATCGCTCTGCGACATACTTCCGCTTATTATCGCCATCATTGATAACTTATCTGCCAAAGATACCGCTTTTTCAAACTTTTTAATTTTCTCGGGTGTAAAATTCATTGAGCTGTCAATGCCGTATTTTTCCTGAGTTGCTGATAAAGCATCTTTTTTCTGTGCCGGCTTTGTGCCTTTGTTAGTTGCGGCATTACCACCGCTTGTCTCTTCCGGAGCAATGCTTTCTTCAGGAGGCAGGGTTTGTGCCCCTTTGATTTCTGAAAGCTCAACCTCTTCTTGCTGCTGTGTTGTAGCAGGCGGTATATCATAAAGAGATTCCGTCAGCATCGAAAACGCCATATTAAGCGCAATATACCCTGCAATTAAAATTATTGCAATAACAGCAAACACAATTATAAGTATTGTAATTACCTTTTTCTTCTTGCTTTTTTTGACTTTTTCCTTTTTCAATATGCT
>JAFQAG010000194.1 GCA_017416985.1 Clostridia bacterium | reverse complement strand
GATATTTAACCGGTGGTTCAAATTATGCAGGTATGACGAGTAAAAAACTGTCAGAAAATGTGCTTGAAGGTCTTATTGAAGAAACTGATGCAAATGACCGGGGAGTAAAAGACGGCAAGGGTTTGGCGGTTGTTCATACATCAGAAATGCCTGCGGCTTTGGTTGAGCTTGGTTTTATAACAAATGATGAAGAACGTGAAAATATGATGGATGATGAGTATCGTGAAAAATTGGCAGAGGGTATAGTAAAAGGTATTTTAAAGTCTTTAAAACAAATGGGACTTTAAATAAATAAAATTTCGCTTTCAAGATTAAAAAATGCTTGACAAGCGAATATAAAAAGGATATAATAAATTAGTGCATTGTTTGGGAGATGATACCATGATGTATGATGTTTCATCGGTTTTAAAGACAGAAGGCGAGAGCCTTTCAGTCAGCGGAAAGGTTGAATTTAGCCAGAATTCTTTATCTGGTGCAGGTCCGTTTTTCGGTGACGATGTCTGTTTTGACGGAACTATTACAAATATAGGTAATGTTCTTGAGTTTAAAGCTAGTGTAAAGGGTTCGTTTAAAGTCTTATGTGCGCGGTGTACAAAAGAGCTTGACAAAACCTTTGACATTGACTTTACTGAAATGCTGGTGAATAGCACTGACGATATATCTGATAAAGATGCCGTGTTGATTTTTGAAGGTCATGAGGTTGATTTAGACGATATTATCGAAAGTAATATTTTAGTAAACCTGTCATTAAAATATCTCTGCAGCGATGACTGCAAGGGTCTCTGTCCCGTTTGTGGGGCGGATCGCAATCTCACAGACTGCTCCTGCGGGCAAGACGAGATAGACCCCAGAATGGCAGGACTTAAAAATTTGTTGATAGACGATTAGGGGGTGTAGCAAGATGGCAGTACCTAAGAGAAAAACTTCAAAAGCAAGACGCGATAAAAGAAGGGCAAATTGGAAGCTGGCGATACCGGGTATGGTTAGCTGTCCTCAGTGCGGCGAATACAAAATGCCTCATAGAGTGTGCAAAGCATGCGGTTACTACAACGGTAAAGAAGTTGTTAAAGCGCAGGCGTAATTTAGTTTGCTTTGATTCAAGTAGAGAAGGCAGTTTGTGTCTTCTCTATTTTTGTATATGTTAGTTTTTTGACAAAAGGCGGTGAATTCATGAAATACTGTGCGTTGGTTGATAGTGTAGATTCAGGTAGTATAGCTGAGGAAATAGGCATCCAAAAGGGCGATATTATATGCCAGATTAACGGAACGGATATAAAAGATTATTTAGATTATAAGTTTTTGTCATCCGATACAGAAATAGTTCTCACTGTCAAAAAAACGGATGGTGAAATAATTGAATTCGAGATAGAAAATGACTATATCGAGGATTTGGGAATAAACTTTAAAAACATGCTTTTTGACAGTCCTAAAAGCTGCGCGAATCGTTGCGTTTTTTGCTTTATCGACCAACTTCCAAAAGGTATGAGAAAGTCTTTATATTTTAAAGATGATGACTCACGTTTGTCTTTTTTATATGGTAATTACGTAACTTTTACAAATATGAAAGAAGAAGACATAAAAAGACTTATAAGATACCGCATATCGCCTGTTAACATATCAGTTCACACAACAAATCTTGACTTGCGTGAGAAAATGCTTCATAATAAAAATGCGCGCAATGTGTTACAATATAGTAGAATGCTTAAAGAAAATAACATTAATATGAATATGCAAATAGTTCTTTGCAAAGATATTAATGATGGAGCAGAGCTTGACAAAAGTTTTGCAGATATGGCAGAATTTGTGCCTGAGCTTGTAAGTGTGTCGGTTGTTCCGGTGGGAATTACTGCGCACCGAGAAGGACTTTATCCGCTAAAGCCATTTGAGCCTGAGGATTGCAAAAAGGTTATTCGTCAGATAGAAAGCTGGCAGGAAAAATTTAAAGAACAATTCGGTACAAGACTTGTTTATGCCAGTGACGAGTTTTATCTTATAGCTGGTGAGCCTATTCCAGATGCTTCGGAATATGAAGATTTTCCGCAGATAGAAAACGGTGTGGGAATGCTTGCAAGTTTTAAAGAGGAGCTTTTAGAAGCCTTAAAGTGCGGAACCCGACAAGGAAAAACTTTAAAAACTGTTGTTGCAACAGGCGAGCTTGTTTATCCGTTTATTAAAGAGATGGTTGAAAAAATAGCGGAAAAATATCCGATAGATGTTACTGTCGTTCCGATAAAAAATGAGTTTTTCGGCGGAAAAGTATCGGTTTCGGGTCTTATTTGCGGAAGAGATTTAATAAATCAGCTAAAAGATATAAAAATGGAACGTTTGTTATTTACGCGTTCAATGCTTAAAGCTGATGAAGATTTATTTTTAGATGACATAACACTTTCTGATTTGGAAAAAAGCCTTGATGTTAAGGCCGTTCCGGTCGAAAATGACGGACTTGCCTTTTTAATGGCAGTTTTAAATGCAAGAAATGAGGAGAATATATGACAAACGCAGTTGTAGCTATCGTTGGCAGACCTAATGTTGGCAAATCGACTTTGTTTAACAAAATTGTCGGTGAAAGAATTTCGATTGTTGACGATACCCCAGGTGTTACACGTGACCGTATTTATCACGAGGCAGAGTGGTGCGGACGTAAATTCCGTCTTATTGATACCGGAGGTATCGAGCCTAAAAACGACGACGTTATTTTAAAAGGAATGCGACTTCAGGCAGAACTTGCAATAGACCATGCCGATGTTATAATATTTATGGTAAATGTTTTAGACGGAATGGTTGCGGCAGATTCAGATGTAGCAACAATGCTCAGAAAAGCAGGCAAACCCGTTGTTGTTGCGGCAAACAAGGTAGATAACATAGGTCAGCCGCCAATGGAGCTTTACGAGTTTTATAATCTTGGCTTGGGTGACCCTATGCCGATTTCGTCAATTCACGGTCTTGGTGTGGGTGATTTGCTTGATGAGGTTGTAAAATCATTACCTGAAGAATCAAACACGGATGAAGATGAGGATACTCTGCGTGTTGCGGTTGTAGGAAGACCGAATGCTGGAAAGTCATCACTTATAAATAAAATTTTAGGTGAAGAACGAGTTATTGTAAGTGACATTGCAGGTACAACACGTGATGCAATTGATACACGTTTTGAAAAAGACGGCGTGGCATATACCTTGGTAGATACCGCAGGAATGAGAAAACGTGGCAAAATTGACGATATGATTGAACGATATAGTGTTATTCGTTCTCTTGCGGCAGTTGACCGTGCAGATGTCTGCATTATTGTAATTGATGCAACTCAAGGTGTAACTGAGCAGGATTCAAAAATAGCCGGCTATGCACACGATCAGGGAAAAGCATCAATCATTGCGGTTAATAAATGGGATTTAGTTGAAAAAGATACCAACACAATGAAACATTTCAGAGATAGTGTGTTAGAGGGTCTGCCGTTTATGATGTATGCACCTGTTCACTTTATTTCGGCACTCACAGGTCAAAGGGTAGAGCGATTGTTTGAGCTTGTAAAATATGTACATGAGCAAAACTCAATGCGCATTAAAACAGGTATGCTTAATGATGTATTAAACGAGGCTACAAGCAAAGTACAGCCGCCGTCGGATAAGGGTAAAAGACTTAAGATTTATTATATGACACAGCCAACTACCTGTCCGCCGACATTCGTTGTATTTGTAAATAATAAAGACCTTATGCATTTTTCGTATCTGCGATACTTAGAAAATCAAATACGAGGTGTTTTTGGTTTAGAGGGAACGCCTGTAAAATTTATTATTCGTGAACGTGGCGATACCGGAAAAGAGTAAAAGGAGGAAAGATTATGGCATATATAATTTTGGTAGCAAGCTTAGTCTTTGGATATTTAATCGGCAGTATTAATACAACAGTTATTGTCGGTAAGTTTTTTGGTATAGATATAAGAAAAAAAGGTAGCGGCAATGCAGGTGCAACAAATACCTTAAGAACCTTAGGTACAAAAGCAGCAGTTATTGTGCTTTTAGGTGATGCCCTAAAAACTATTATCTCAATTTCAATCGTAAAGATTATTGCAAACAGAATTTTTAAAGATGAGCAGTATTTTATACTTTATTCTCAGTATTTAGCAGGATTAGGTACAGTACTCGGTCATAATTTCCCTGTGTATTTTGGATTTCGTGGCGGAAAGGGAATAGTTACATCTATTTCATTAATTTTTATGCTTGACTGGAAAATAGGACTTATTATCTTTGTTGTAGGTCTGTCTTTAATGATTATTACACGTTATGTATCTCTTGGCTCAATTGTTGGCGCAATTTTATATCCTGTGCTTGTAATTTTATTTAACTTTAATAACAAAGAAGAATATGTTACGTATTATATTGCCCTGTCGATTATTGTGGGAGGTCTTGCAGTTTATCGCCATCGTGCAAATTTTGTAAGACTTATAAAAGGAACAGAATCAAAGGTGGGCAGTAAAAAATAAAATATTTGACATTATACCGGAGGGCTTAGTAATGAAAAAAACAGTTGCAGTAATTGGTTCAGGCGGCTGGGGTACAGCAATAAGCACCCTGCTTGTTCGTTGCGGATACAATGTAAATCTTTGGTCTTACTTAAAGGAAGAGTCCGAAAGATTAGCTCGCGATAAAGAAAACAAGGCATTTTTGCCCGGAATTATGTTAGATGATGCCATACATTTTACAAACAGCTTAGAAGAGGCTGTTAAAGATTGTGAGTTTATAGTTTTTGTAACTCCGTCAAAAGCAGTAAGACAGACAGCGGCGTCGCTCGCTCCGTTTGTTCCTGAGGGAAAGATTATTGTTAATTTATCAAAGGGTTTAGATATGGACAGTTTAAAACGCTTGTCCGTTTCAATAAAAGAAGAAATTCCTCAGGCAGAGGTTGCCGTAATGTCAGGTCCATCTCATGCTGAAGAGGTTGCGCGTGACATACCTACAACCAATGTTGTTGCGGCACGTACATTAGAAATTGCAGAATTTATTCAGGATGCAATGATGTGCGATAACTTTCGCATATATACAAGTCTTGATATGGCGGGTGTTGAGCTTGGCGGTGCGCTTAAAAACGTTATAGCTCTTTGTGCAGGTATTCTTGATGGTTTAGGACTTGGGGATAACACAAAAGCAGCGCTTATGACACGTGGAATGACTGAAATCGCCAGATTAGGTGTTGCCTGCGGCGCAGAATTAGCAACATTCAGCGGACTTTCTGGTATGGGCGATTTGATTGTAACCTGTACAAGTATGCAT
>JAFQAG010000193.1 GCA_017416985.1 Clostridia bacterium | reverse complement strand
TCATAAAAACTATCAAAAATAAGTGCTTTAAGTGGCGCATTTTCATCGCCTTTAGGTGCGGGAATAACCTTTACTATCTGCTCTAACACATCTTCAATTCCAATTCCGTTTTTAGCAGAAATTCTGGGAGCATCTTCAGCTGGTATTCCTATAATATTTTCGATTTCATCTACAACCTCATCAGGTCTTGCTGCCGGAAGGTCAATTTTATTTATTACCGGCATAATTTCAAGGTCGTGGTCGAGTGCTAAGTATGTGTTTGCAAGTGTTTGCGCTTCAATTCCCTGCGCAGCATCCACAATTAAAATTGCGCCCTCACACGCAGCTAAGCTACGAGAAACTTCATAGTTAAAGTCAACGTGCCCCGGTGTGTCGATAAGGTTTAAGATATATTCTTCTCCGTCTGATGCTTTATAACGCAAACGGACTGCACGAGCCTTGATTGTGATTCCACGCTCTCGCTCTAAGTCCATATTATCTAAAACCTGCGATTCCATTTCGCGCTCGGTTAAAACACCCGTTTTTTCTAAAAGACGGTCAGCGAGTGTTGATTTTCCGTGGTCGATATGCGCAATAATAGAAAAATTTCTGATTTTGTCCAATCGGTTCATTTAACCCTCCAAGCAATAGCACAATTAAACTTGTGCTATCATACCTTTAATTAATCGATTAAAATTATCCTTACTGTCATCTGTATATTCAAGCTCTTTTATTTCGTCTAAAATTCCTGCTGCTAAATTTGTAACGAAAGAAACAGCAAAAATTTTCATCCCAGAGTGCGCCGCGCAAAGAACCTCAGGGACGGTTGACATACCAACAACATCTGCGCCCAAGGTGCGAAGCATTCTGATTTCAGCAGGAGTTTCAAAGCTCGGACCTGGCATATAGCTATAAACACCTTCACGAATCGGTATGTTTTCGCTTTTTGCAATAGTTTTTGCCATTTCACGCAATTTCTTTGTATAAGCATCGCTCATATCATTAAAGCGAGGTCCAAAGCTATCTATATTTTCCCCTCTTAATGGTGAATCATTAAAGAACTTGATGTGGTCGTTTAATATAACCAAATCACCCACCCTGTAATCAAGATTTACAGAACCGGCAGCATTGGTTAAAAACAGATTTTTTATTCCTAACGCCTTCATTACACGAATAGGAAAAACTACTTCGTCCATAGAATATCCCTCGTAATAATGTATGCGACCCTGCATTATCATAACAGACTTTTCTCCGATATTACCAACTACCAGCTGACCTGCGTGGTCAGGTGCAGTTGAAACAGGAAAATGTGGAATTTCTTTATAAGGAATTATCTGTTTATTTTCTATAAAATCTGCAAAATATCCTAAACCAGTGCCTAAAACAAGAGCTGTTTCGGGCACGGTTTTAATAATATTTTTAATATATTCTGCGGCTTTATATATTTGCTCAGTATTTTTTATCATATAAAAATCAATCCTTAAAGTAACGTACACCAGATTCAAATATTTTCTGATCCTGATTTCCAAACACGTTCTGTGCCACACTATTGCCTATACGCTCAGAATGCGCCATTTTACCTAAGATTCTACCGCACGGACTTGTAATACCCTCGATTGCGCAAACAGAACCGTTCGGGTTAAATGCAGTTTCATATGTCGGATTACCGGCAAGGTCAACGTACTGAGTTGCAATCTGACCGTTTTCGGCAAGTTTTTTAACCCAATCTGCATTTGCTACAAATCTACCTTCGCCGTGTGATACAGGAACTGTATGAATATCACCAACCTTTACGCCAGAGAACCACGGAGAAAGTGTTGAACAAACTCTTGTGTGTACCATCTGTGATACATGGCGACCAATTGTGTTAAATGTAAGTGTCGGAGAATCTTCACTTATAGGACAAATTTCGCCATATGGTACCAAGCCAAGCTTAACTAACGCCTGGAAACCGTTACAGATACCCAGCATTAAGCCATCTCTGTGATTTAACAGTTCCATAACTGCATCCTTAACATCAGGATGACGGAATACAGTTGCAATAAATTTACCAGAACCCTCCGGCTCGTCACCGGCAGAGAATCCACCAGGAATCATAATAATCTGGCTGTTTTTAATATGCTTAACCATCTGTGCTGCTGATTCTTCAACGTCGCTTGCAACTAAGTTTTTGATTACAAAGGTTTCGCAAACGCCACCAGCACGTGTAAATGCACGAGCAGAATCATATTCGCAGTTCGTGCCAGGGAATACCGGAATAAAGATACGTGGTTTTGCAAAGGTTTCGCCCGCTACTATTGGATGCTCGTTTATAAAGCTGAATGTAGGAACAGCTTCTTTAGGCTCTTCTGCGGTGATAGGATATACACCAGAGAGCGGTTTCTGCCAAGCTGTAATAAGCTCGTCAATATCTAATTTTGCGTCGCCGCAAACAATTGCAGAATCTTTTGTTGTTTCACCAATTTTAATTCCGTCTACTGCACAATCTTTAGAAACTTCGATTACGATTGAGCCGATTTCAGGAGCAAAGAGGTATTCTTTAGCATCATCGTTAAGGCTAACACCTATTTTGTTACCAAACGCCATTTTGCTTATTGCTTCTGCTAAGCCACCGGCACGAACAGTGTATGCAGAAAGTATTTTGCCCTCTTCGGCCATATTATAAACCATTTCATACATTTTAGTTAATGCATCAAAATCAGGCATATCATCATCGGTGCGTTTAACTTTAAGCATATATAAATCGCTGTCAGTATTCTTTAATTCACCCGAAATAACCTTATCTGCTTTTACAGGGTCAACTGCAAAAGAAACCAAAGTCGGAGGAACATCCATATCGTTAAATGAGCCGGACATTGAATCTTTACCGCCAATCGCTGCAAGCTTTAAGCTAGACTGTGCCCAATATCCACCGAGCAATGCCGCTAATGGCTTGCCCCAGCGTTTTGAATCTGCACCAAGTTTTTCAAAATATTCCTGGAAGGTAAGGTAAATATTTTTATAATTACCACCTGTTGCTACAATTTTAGAAACTGATTCAACAACTGCATAAACTGCGCCATGGAATGGGCTCCAGGACGAAAGTTTAGGGTCGTAACCGTATGACATTAATGTACCGGTATTGGTTTCGCCAGAAAGCACCGGAATTTTTGCAGCCATACAGATATTAGGTGTGAGCTGATATTTTCCACCAAATGGCATTAAAATTGTTCCTGCACCGATGCTTGAGTCAAAACGTTCACAAAGACCTTTCTGGCTTGCAACGTTTAAGTCAGACATTAAGTTAAACCAAGTAGTTTTAATATCATCAGTTGACGATTTTTTATCAAAGTATGATTCTTCAGACGGAGCCGAAACTTTAGCATCTGCATTTTTAACCGCACCGTTTGTATTTAAGAAATCACGTGAAATATCACAGATTACGTTACCTCTCCAATACATAGTAAGGCGATTTAAGTCAGTTACATCTGCAACCTTTGTGGCCTCGAGGTTTTCTCTGTGTGCATATTCGATAAATTTATCCATATCGGCTTTAGCAACAACAACTGCCATACGTTCCTGAGATTCAGAAATAGCAAGCTCTGTGCCGTCTAAGCCTTCGTATTTTTTAGGTACTTTATCAAGGTCAATAATAAGACCGTCTGCTAGCTCACCAATTGCAACAGAAACACCGCCTGCACCAAAGTCGTTACAGCGTTTGATAAGTCTTGTAACTTCTCCGTCACGGAACAATCTCTGGAGCTTTCTTTCAACAGGAGCATTACCTTTTTGAACCTCTGCGCCACAGCTTTCTAACGATTTTTCAGTATGTGCTTTTGATGAACCGGTTGCACCGCCACAGCCGTCACGACCTGTTCTTCCGCCGAGAAGAATTATAACATCGCCTGCTTCTGGGCGTTTGCGGATAACGTTCTTTTTAGGAGCAGCAGCAATAACCGCACCAATTTCCATTCTTTTGGCAATATATCCTTCATCGTAAATTTCTGTTACCTGACCGGTTGCAAGACCAATCTGGTTTCCGTAAGAGCTGTAGCCTGCAGCTGCGCCGGTAGAAATTTTACGTTGCATAAGCTTTCCGGGAGTTGTTTGTGCCAATGTTTTTCTTGGGTCACCTGAACCGGTTACACGCATCGCCTGATAAACGTAAGAACGACCTGATAATGGGTCACGGATAGCACCGCCAAGGCAAGTTGCAGCACCACCAAACGGCTCGATTTCGGTAGGATGGTTATGTGTTTCGTTTTTAAACATAACTAACCATTCTTCAGTTTTTCCGTCAATATCAACATCTACACAAATTGAGCAAGCGTTAATTTCTTCTGATTCATCAAGTGCTGTTAAATAGCCACCTGCTTTAAGTTCTTTTGCCGCAATTGTTGCTATATCCATTAAGCAAAGGTCTTTTTTCTTATTAACATACAAGGTTTCTCTTGCTTTTTTATACTGATTAAAAGCCTCTTCTACCGGCTTTGCATATTTTCCGTCTTCAAAAGATATATCATTGATTTTTGTTGAAAAAGTAGTGTGACGGCAATGGTCTGACCAATATGTATCAATCATACGCATTTCTGTAATTGAAGGGTCACGTTTTTCGGTATTTGCAAAGTAATCCTGACAGAATTTAATATCGTCTAAATCCATTGCAAACCCATAGTTTGCAAGCATCTCTTTTAATCCGTCTTCAGACAATGAAATAAAGCCAGAAATGATTGCTACATCGTCAGGAATCTTGGCTTCCATTTCTAATGTGTCAAACTTTTCAAGAGTTGTTTCCCATGATTCAACAGGGTTTATAAGATATTTTTTAATTTTTTCAACTTCACTATCAGATACATCACCAATAAGAACAGTAAGCTTTGCCACACGAACGTTCGGACGTTCTTTTTTGGTAAGTAACTGAATACATTCAGCGGCTGAATCTGCACGCTGGTCGTACTGTCCTGGTAAAAGCTCGCTTGCAAAAACTTTTGCGCCAGCAGGAAGTGGATATTCTTCATCGTATGCATAATCAACCGGCGGCTCGCTGAAAATTAAATTTCTTGCAGCAGCATATTCTTCGTCGGTAATTCCTTCAACATCATAGCGATGTACTAAACGAACCTCTTTTAATCCGCTAATTGACAGATTTTCTTTTAAGTCCTTTAACAAATGAGTTGCCTCAACGTCAAAGCCTTTCTTTTTTTCAACAAAAATTCTTCTTACGTTTGCCATTTGCGACCTCCAAAAGATAGTAAAAATTTATTTTATAGGATTTATATTTCATTGAATGATGTTAGTGTTGCATAGCCGTATTCATCAATCTTTAAGCGGCATATTCCTGCATGATTTATCTGAAAATGCCATCCGCTGTAGATGTTCATATCAAAAAGCATAGAAAGCATATTTCTTATGCAGACCTGATGCGATACAACTAAAATTTTACCTTTATCATGATTTTCGAGAATTTTCTTTAAAGCATTGCCATTACGTTCATATACCTGAAGCTCACTCTCG
>JAFQAG010000192.1 GCA_017416985.1 Clostridia bacterium | reverse complement strand
GCTGAGCAATCGACATCAGACAGTCAGGTAAAAGAAATGAGCATCCGGATTAACAATCCGGGTGCTCAGATGACTGCCTTAATTCACGGCACTCCAGGCTCGTGGATAACGTTAGAGTTGTTAACTCCGGGTAAAAGTCAAAAAGATGCATATGAAACTGAAAATACAGAAGACATTTTTGCAGGTGTTGATATGCAGCAAATATCCGAAAATGGAGTTTTAGAATATCCATATACCGCAGATGATGGAACCGGCATCTATACCCTGCGTGCGTGCGGTGAGATAACCTCGCTTGAATATGCATCAGAGGGAAATAGACTATCGGGAACAGAAAGTGATTTATTTTTTGCTGAGCTTTGGAATCAGTCCTACACAGATATATGTGAAGACTATGTTCAGGGAGCTGTATGGCTTGATAAAACTTTAATCAACAAAGGTCTTGAGCATGCCGCAAAAACAATAAAAAAACATATGGATTTGCGCAAACCTGGCAGAAAATATTTGTATATTCATACAGACATTGCCGGAATGGGTGCAAAGGGAGGGAAATTCCTTTGGCAATGGGAAGACGTAGAGGAGCAGGCTGCATATTTAGACGAGTTCTTTGATGTATATTACCATATAGGCGGAGAGCTTGACGGAATTTATACTGACAATGAAAATACCATGTGTCCGTGGGGATTTAGGTATGTGCCCGAAGGAGCAGATGGCGCTACAGTAATTGGTAACAGATTAGAAGAGGTTGTATCAGACCCTACATATCAAAATGTTATAAGGCCTCGTTTGGTTGAACGTGGATTTGAGTTTAACACAACAAAGAATGAGCTTTATGATGTTCCGTATCATAACTCAGCCATAGATAATAACTATTTAATATGGACAGCTGTTTTAGACGGCTATAAAAGTGAATGTTTAATTGCAGGAATTTATGAACCTGCTAAAAAGTATTATCCTGACGTATACTACTCAAACTATCAGTCAAACGACCGCTTGACAGGATTTTATACCGGTGGAACGCACAGATATTATGTGGGCGGAAACAGAATAAAAGCAGGCACACATTCTTCGCCTGTTTTATATAGTGCCTCTGCGGGAGCAAAAAAATATTATCCCGACGGAACGGTTTATACAATTGACGCAACACCATTTGCCGAGGCACAGGCATTAGTAGATGCTATGAAAAATGTTGTAATTTCGTCAGATGACGGAAAAACAATGCCTTGGGTAGTATCAGAATATTATCATAAATTTTCATATATTGATGAAGACAGACCGTATTTTTATGAATATTTATTACATTTAGGTTTATGTAATCCTGATGCATTCCTTCATTACGGACCTGTATATTACGGTAATCCGGAAGAAAATGTTCAGGGTAACATAGACGGTATGCGAAATGCAGTGGAAGAATTAAATGCATATGCTGACAAAAAAACTTCGAAAACCTTGGTCGACGATTCTTCATACAAAGAGTATCCGTTCATACTGTCAGGTATGCAGACAAAAGGTCGTTTTCTTTTCAGAATAACTCCCGATAATACAAAACTTGAAGAGGGTAAAGAATTTTGTACACAAAAAGAGGGAGCACCAACATTTTATATAGATGGATATAAAATATCTTTCCCTGACGGCACAATTTTACCCAACATATCCTCTACATATGGCAGTTGTGTTGAAACGCCAATGTGTGTATATCCTAAAATAGTGAATGAGAACGAGAATGAATCAGAGGAAAGCAGTATTATAGTTAAATTGTATGATAAAAACGGCATCGAAGTATCAGAAGAGCGTAAAGACGATGCCCAAACAGCAGTTTTGTTTTATAAAGGAATGTCCGGCAAAGATATAGCAGCTAATATCGCAAAATATAATAATGGTAAAATGACGGACATTAAAACAAAAGAGAAATCTAAATTTGTTGATTCGATTGGGCGAATTGTTATAAAAAATATTAATGAAGACAATCTGCCGAATGACAGCAAAAAAATGTTTATCTGGCAAGGATTTAAAACGCTAAATCCGATTATGTCAGAAATATCCTTAAAATAGAAAATTAATATAAATTTTAACAGATATATAAAAAACAGAACGGAGATGCAAGTTATATGAAAAAAACAGTTAGCTTATTATTAACGTTTTTGATGGTTTTAAGCATTGGTATTTTACCGTCATTTGCGGCAAGCGAAGAGATTCTTACCGTATGTTCTGTCTTAGAGGAAGACTTACCGGAAGATGTGGCTCTTGCAACAAAACCAGAAGTAGACCCCGGTTATGGCGGAACTGTTAAAACAGTAGGCAACAATTTTAAGACCGCCAATGGTGTTATGGTAAGAAAGGATGAAAGCGGCAACAAGTATTTTGAACTTGCAGCAGATACCAAACCTATGACCTCGAGCGGTGTGCACTATTATGAGCATAAGCTTGGAATTGTTAGTTCAACAACTGCAAACGAAACCTTTAAAAAATTTACTGCAAAGGTTAAACTTCCGTCTGTTGCTGAAAGTGGAGAAACTTATGTGTTTGCACAACAGGACCAGCAACAAATGGGTGCTGATACCACAAGAGCTGTTAAATGCTTTGGTGTAAAACTTACAGCAGGTCAGGCACAGTATTATGATAGAGCTAAAGAAACATATGTAAACTTTCTTAACGAAGGTGTTACTATGAATACTGATGAATGGTACACAATCGAGGCATATATGGATGCACGTGCAGCTGCAACCGAAGGAAAAACCTATATGAATGCAACTGTATACGATGAAGCTGGTAATGTCATCGGCGAATCTGACTGGCAGTATGTACAGTCAGGTAAGGGCAGATGGACTAAGGTTTGGTGGTCAACTCAGGTTACAGCAGTAGGTTATGCAGAGGGTTCTAAAGTTTTGGTTGACGAGTTTAAAGAATATGTAGTTGATATCGAAGAGCTTACCTGTACATCTCAGGTATTAGCTGCAGATTTTAGTTCTGCGACATTTACATTCTCGGCTGAACTTAACACAGAAACTATAACGAAAGAAAATATTATTTTCACAGCAGCAAACCCGAATTTAGATGTAACTGATAAATACGAAATTAACTACGCTGATGGTGTTATGACAATAACTTTCGATAACTTACCTTATGGCGAAAACTATAACTTAACATTAACCAGCAAAATCTGTTCTACATCTGATGACTTTGGTTTGGCAGAAACGGTTGAAATTCCGTTTGCAACACCTGTTGACCCGCTTGCAGCATCGCTTTCAACAGTTAATTTTGCAGCTGCAGAGGGTAGTGTAGAGGCAAGTATAACACTTTCAAATCCAAGCGCTAAGCCAAGAGAGTATCTGCTTTTAGCAACATCATGGAACGGCGATAACGAATGTGTTGAAATTAAAAGTGTGTATGGTGTTATCGCAGCAGGTGCGACAGAAAATATTACAATTGGCACAGTAGCATTTGAAGATGCTGACAGCATAGTAAGAGTATCACTTTTAGATAACTGGAAAAATATTGCGCCGATAGGCTCAGTTGTTACATATACACAGCAATAGTAGCTGTTACAGATAATTCAAGGAGGAGATAATGTTGAAAAAGGCAATAAGCAAATTAAGTGTTCTGCTTTTAGCTTTAGTAATGGTGTTTACATCAATTGTTCCGGTATTAGCTGAAGAGCAACCGGCAGAGCAGGTGGCAGAGCAGGTTATAGACCCACAGCTTGAAACTGCAAAACAGCTGCTTTATGATTTAGATATTGTTGATGAAGAAGCAGATACAGATATGAGTGCTCAGATGACAAGAGCAGAATTCGCAGTTTTAGCCTGTCACTTTACGGGCATGTTCGACACAATAGTAAGTGAAGATGCAGTTAAATTAAATGATGTATTTTCTGATTATTTAGAAGCTCCGTATATATACACAGCAGTTGCGGCAGGCTATATGGCACCGGTTGCCGATGGATATTTCTATCCTGCATGGGCAATCACGGCTGAAGATGCTGCAAAAGCATTGTTAATGAGTATGGGTTATGGTGAGCTTGCGCTTAAAAACGATACATATGCACGTTTTGCAGGCACATTAGACTTATACGATGGTGTTGATAACGATGGCAAGCTTACTCGTGGTGAGGCATATAAAATGATTTATAATGCTCTTCACGGCAAGGTTATGGATCAGACCTCATTTGGCGAGGTTTCAAAATTTGTTCAGCTTGACGAAATTAATGCACTTTATAAATTCCACAAGGTTGTAAAAACCACAGGGACAGTAACCGGTGCTGATGGCGTAGTTTTAGGCAGCGGTTCAAAAGCAGATTTAACCGAAGGTTGTATCGAAATTAATGGTACGAAATTCTATCTTTACGACTACGACACAACCAAAATTTTAGGTCGTCACGTAGATGCATATTGGTATAACGACACTTCTGCAAGCACTAAAGAAATTATTTCGATTAATGTGCTTGATGAAGATGACGTAATGGTTCTTTCTGCAGATATAATTGAAGATTATAAAGAGATGACATATTATTATGAGGATGGAAAAGATACCGATACCATCACTCTTGAAGATCCTTATGTAGTTTATAACGGCGAAGAGTACACAGGTCTTTATAAAAAAGAAATTATGAAGCCCGAAAGCGGCGAAGTAACTATTATAAGTAATTATGAAGG
>JAFQAG010000191.1 GCA_017416985.1 Clostridia bacterium | reverse complement strand
GGCAAAGAATAAAGTGTAAATGCGCAAAATGAGTAAGAAATTGCACATCAGTATAAGATTTTGCCTATTTCTAATGATGCCTTAATGGAGTATAATATATAGTGCAAAGAAGTATGGTTGATCAGGGATTTTTTAATCCTGAATCACAGCAGTTAAATTAACGAGAAAGGAATGTGATACTGTTGAAAAAATTATTTGCAATGGCAGTTGCTTTTGTGCTGCTGCTCAGTTTTATTCCTGCATATGCAGAAGGAGAGGCTGTCACAACCAATATGGTAATTGACGGTGTAGAAGTAACATCAAGCGGAGATTTAACCGAGGCTGAAATGGCTGAGATAATTGCCGCAATTAAAGAGGCACAACAAGAAGAAGTTGTGACCAAAGAAGAGGATATTTATCCTGATGTAGCAGGAACAGAGTATGAAGAAGCTGCAAAGGCTATGGAGAGCCACAAGGTTATGATGGGCTATCCTGACGGTAGCTTCAGACCTTATGAAAATTTATCAAGAGCAGAGATTGTTGTAGTTCTTTCTCGATTGATGTCTGTTGCACACGTTGCAAAAACTATGAAAGCTGAAAAAGTTTTTGACGACGTAAGTGATATACATTGGGCAGCTCGTGAAATTCAGTTAGTCAGCGATGAAGATGTTTTATCCGGTTATGGAGATAACACTTTCCATCCAGAAGAATATGTTACATATGCTCAGGCTGCTAAAATGATGGTCGAAATGCTCGGCTATGGTCAGAACGCAGTTAAAAAGGGTGGCTGGCCTCTGGGATATTTGGTTATCGCAAACGAGCTTGGCATCCCAAAAGGAACAGATTATGAAAATGACGAAATTTTAACTCGTGGTATGGCTGCTAAGCTTTTGATGAATGTTCTCTATATTCCTAAAGCAGACGGTAAAATTTTGGCAGATACTATGAAAGAAATGTATTATTTCGTTTCGCCACGTGGTGACGACAAGAACCCCGGTACAGAAGATAAGCCGTGGAAAACTGCTGAAAAAGCTGGTAAAACTGCAACAGCAGGAACAACCGTAATTTTTGAAGACGGTGAATATTATGAAACTAATATTACTACTGTTGTAAATAGCGGTGAAGAGGGCGCACCTATCACCTTTAAGGCTCGAAACAAGCACAAAGCAGTTTTAAAATATTGCGACCAGTTAACTGCAAAGCAGAAGTTCACTATGAAGAATGTAAGCTACATCAACGTACGTGACTTTGGTTTTACTCAGGATAAAAAAGCTACTGACAGCACACAGTCAGCAACTGCTGATATTTTGCTTAATGCATCCAGCTCAGACCATCTTGAATTTACAGGAAACAAATTCTGGAACGTATATGAAGAAGGCATAAAGCTTACATATGTTGACAGATTCTTGCTTGAAGATAACGAGGTAATTGAATCTGACCACGAGGGCTTTGACGTATTCTGTTCATCAAATGGTCATGTTCGCAATAACCGTTGGATTAACTGCAAACGTGTTGCTTACATGAATAAGGGTAACTCTTATAACAATCTGGTTTATAACAACTATGCTTACTACAACATTACATTAGCCAACTCAAGTAATCATGCAATGGGTATAGGTGGTTCTTCTAACAGCCAGAGTCCGAGAAATATCGGAAAGGGCACAGGCTGGGAGGCATACAACTGCGTTTACTTTAACAACGTAATTATTTCGGAAATTAAAGGCGGTCTTCCGATAGGCCTTTACTTTACAGGTTGCCGTGATTGTCACGCATACAACAACATTGTAGTTGGCGCAAATCAGGCAGTTCAGACACGTGCAACACTCGGCTTGCAAAAAGGTTGGGAATGGGATCCACCGGTTGTAAGACCTACACTTAAAAACAACATTTTTGTTAACTGCAATACAGGCGTTTATTTCTGGGAAGAGGTAGAAGATCCTGATTTTTCAAACAACATCTATTACAATGTTATAGATAATGCAGACAAAAATGCAATTAATGAAAATCCGAGATTTGTTGACTTAATGACTGACTGGAATTTACTTCCTGACAGTAAGGCTATTGATGCAGGTGTAGAAATTCCTGATTCAATCCCCGGATTTGACAGACCATATAACGGCGAACCTGTTGTAGATAGAATTGAAATTCCGAAGATTGATTTTAACGGAAATCCGCGTACAGGTAAGTGGGATTTAGGTGTTTATAACGTTGACTAAATAAGAAAGAGAGTGGCTTATGAAAAAATTACTTTCGCTTTTTATAATTTTATGCATTGCCTGTTCTTTTCCTGTTGCAGCTTTAGCGGCAGATGATAAAGCAAGCGCAGAGCAGGCGGTTAGCGCACTTGCCGATTTAGGCTTGATGCAGGGTGACGAAAACGGTGATTTAAAAGGTGATAAAAGAGTTACAAGAGCAGAATTTGTAACCTTGTTATCACGTATGATATCAGACTATACTCCTGTTGCTAAAGCTAGCTTTAGTGATGTAGATGCATCGCATTGGGCAGCAGGCTGCATAGGCTATTTTACCGAAAAGGGTGTTATTAACGGCTATGATGACGGACGCTTTGGTCCGTCTGATTCGGTTAATTTAACTCAGGCAGTTAAAATAATTTTAGAAGAATTAGATTTAGCTGATGACAGCTTTGTATATCCTGATGATTATCTTTTAACAGGTGCTAAAGCTGGTCTTACTGTTGGTGTAGACGTAAAGCCTGAGGCAATACTTGACAGAAACGAAACTGCTGCACTTCTTTTAAATGCATTATATGCAGAAGCTAAAGATGGCAGCATGATGATTGATAACGTAGACAAAAAGCTCTACTATGTATCTAAAGACGGTTCAGACAGTGCAGACGGTTCATATAAAACTCCATGGAAGACTTTAGCTAAAGCTGCAGAGAGCGTTAGCGGAGAAGCTATTGTATATATAGCAGAGGGCGAGTATGAAGAAAGCGTTGCAACTGTTTTTGCAAAAGGTGGCGAATCTTTAGAAAAACCGTTAATTGTTAAAGCAGCATATGGTGCAGATGTAAAGGTTTCTTATGCCGAGTCTGATGATAGCAATGTTAAGGTTTTAGCAGGTGCCGATAGTGTTATTTTAAAGAATATTACATTCTGTGCAGCTGCAAAAGAAGAAACTGAAGACGAAGCTTGCATTCCTTTTGTAAAAAGTGAAGTTAACGGCTTTGGATTTATGTATAATACAGTAGAAAATGCAGATTGTGCGGTTGAAGTTGTAAATGGTGAAAATGCAGTTATTGCAAATAACACATTTATCGGCGGACACAATGCAATCACCATGAAAAATACCTTGAACGCAAAGGTTTCTGACAACGTTTTAAATAATCAGACAAAAACAGCTCTTATTGTTGGCGGCGCATCTAAAAATGCACAAATCAGCAATAACAAAATCAATGCAGATAAAACTCTTTTAAATGCAGGTATTGCTTTAGGTGATGACGAGGGTGCATTTAACTGCGTTTTATGGAACAATGCTATTTATGCTGATGACGATATGACCGCACCTGGTCTTGTTTATAAAAACACAGCAGATTGCCATTTCTACAATAATATTGTTTACGGAATGGCTGGCGGTATAGCATTTGAAGAGGCTAATAAAAAGCCTGTTATGAGAAATAACATCTTTACAAACTGCGGTGGCTCGGCTTATATCTTTAACGGCGACGAGGTTACCCTTGATTCTGACTATAACTGCTATAACGAAGCATATCCGGAAATAAAAGAAAAGAACAGTAAATTTGCAAATCCGCATTTTATAAGCGCAGGCGAAAACTGGAAACTGATTTCGTTCAGCCCTGCAAGAGAAAGCGGTACTGTAATCAACCCTGAAATCGTTGGCTTTGGCGGTGAAAAAATGCTTATCGATTTAAGTGATATCGATGGCGACGACCGTGGCGATGTTTGGAGCATGGGTATATACAGCACAGCATCTAAGGTAGGTGTTGAAGAAAATATCACAGCAGATTCTCTTGTAGAAGAACGCAAACCATTTATCGAGTTCGACTTTGAAGATGGTGTTGGCAAGTTTTTAAACAATGGTGGTAGCTGGGAAGCTGTTGATGGTGTTTATCATCAGTCTTCGGTATCTGCCGCAAGTTACAGAACAGTTTATGAAGGCGGCGATGATTGGGAAAACTATGAGGTATCAATTGATATTAAATCTCCGTCATCTATTTCGGGTAACGCATCAGGTCTGTTATTCCGTTGCGATACCGAAATGGAAAATATGTATTCTTTAAGATTCTTGGCAAATAACCAGATTGAGTTTGTAAGATGGCTCGATAATACATTTGGAAGAATTAAAGCATGGGAATATGCTTATGAGCCTGAAACATTCTACAATTTCAGAGTTAAAGCTAATGGAAACACAATGACCTTCTATATTAATGACGAATTGTTAGGCGAGGTTGTTGACGACACCTTTGATAAAGGTTCAGTCGGCTGCTATTCATACAGAGAACCAAATGAATATGACAACATCAAAATTTACACAATTCAATAAGAGGTGAAATGATGAAAAAAGCATTAGCTATATGCTTGGCTTTCTGCATCGTGTTGTCTTTGTTAATTCCTATAGGTATTGTTGCAAAGGCTGAAACAGATTCGTTTCAGCCCAAAACGATACTGAAAGAAGATTTTGAATCTGCAGTTTTAGAAAATAGTATATATGACGAAAACGAAAATTATAATACTAATAACGACATCGGCGGCTTTAACGGCTGGGGTGAAAGCGGAAATAAAAATCCTGCAAAACCGTATGAATCAAACAGAACAGTAGTTGTTGCTAAAATGTATGAAGAAAAGGGCAATAAGGCTGCAAGCTTCATATATAAAGTACCTGGCTCTGCTACAAGTAATACATATTCAGCGTACGAGGTTCACAAATCGACTACCGAAATTGTTGATTCTGGTTTAGTAATATTTAAAATGCGAGCTAAACCTACTAAAGATGCAGGTATATTGTGTTTTAACCTAAGTGGTGATGCGGCGACTGCATACGATTACACAACAATCGATGCAAAAACGCAGCGCATTGTAGGTGCCGGCGGTATAGACACTGGCGCTGGCAAGCCTGTTACAGCTATACAGCCTGATGTGTGGTCAGAGTATGTGTTCAGGATTGATTTTGATACTAAAAAAATAAGAGTGTTTGTAGACAACACAGAAATAAGCAACTCAAAAACAATGCCTTCAAATTTTGAAAACGTAAGCAGACTCTCAATAGGTTTACATCGTTATCAGGGGGCGTGGGCGGCAGATGCAGGTTGGTCTGTTGATGACATTGAAATCCTGATTCCTGAAAGCATCAATGCAAAAATCGTTTCGACCGACGATAATGTTACAAATAAAGCAAAGATAACATTAAATAGTGAACCACTGGCATTCAGCACAGAAAACATAAAAATTAAAGCCGAAAGTGGACTCATTAAGGCATCGAGTGTTGAGGAAGTTGCAGGTGACAGCAAATCATTTGTTGTAACCTTTCCTAAAAATCTCACACCCGAGACGGATTATACAGTAGTTTTAAGTGATATAACCGATGTCTATGGTGAATATACGGCAGAAAAGGAAGTAACATATACCACGCCGACTACGGGAGCGGTTTACTATGTTTCACCGAACGGAAACGATAAAAATGCAGGAACTAAAGCAGCTCCGTGGAAATCTGTGTATTATGCAGCTAAAAAAGCGGCAGCAGGTGATACGGTAATCTTCGAAGACGGAATATACAGAGAAACTGAATATACCGTAGTAGAAAACAGCGGTACAGAGGGCAAGCCTATTACATTTAAGGCGCAAAATCCTTATAAAGCAATAATTTTTTATGCTGAGAATTGCAGAACCAGACAAAAATTCAGAATTAATGACAAACGATATATCAACATAAGAGATTTGTACTTTACTCAAGAGAGTACAGCACTTTATGAAGACGGTGCAACCCTTGCAACGGCATCGACTGCAGATATATTTGTTAATTTGATTGAGTCAAGCTACTGCGAGGTTACAGGAAATAAAATTGTTAAGGCTTTCGAAGAGGGAATAAAAGGATATTGCTCAAATTATATTACCATTGCAAACAATGAGATTTATGATATGAATCACGAGGGTATTGACTTGTTTGCAGTAATAAATCCTGAGGTTTGCGGAAACAAGGTTATAAACTATGGCCGTGATGCCTATATGATAAAAGGCAATTCTGCAAACTGCCGTGTTTATAACAACTATGCACATAACAACAAGGTTATAACAACCGGTACAGGCTTTGATATAGGTGGCTCCTCTGACGGAGTAAGTCCTATATGCACCAAAGAGAATATTGGATTCGAAAACCATAACAGTATATTTTATAACAATATTGTGTATGCAATTGACATTGGCGGGACTCCAAGTATTGCTACAGGCTTTAGCTTTTTAGGAGCTAAAGACTGTCATTGCTATAATAATACCGTTGCCGGAACAAGATTCGGAATTCGTTTTCAGGTTCCTACGGACACCGACTGGCAATGGTGGCCGAACTCAATAAATCCGACTATTAAAAACAACATTATTGCAAATGTTGCATACGCATATAACGATAATAGCGGAGAAATAAAGCCGAATCCTGAAAATGTTATAAGAGATTATAATCTGTTTTACAACTGTGGCTTTAACAGTGAATACAAAGCAGTTGATGAGCCAAACAGTATAGTTTTAAACAGCACAGACGAATTGTTTGTAGCTTATGGCACAGATTTCAGAATAAAACTTGATTCAAAAGCTAAAGGTGCAGGCACAGCGATTTCTGATACATATCCTGGATTTATAGGTTATGCTGAAGAAGACAGAACAACGACCAAAGGCATCTATTATAAAGATTTTGAATATGACCCGAATCGTGTTGTAAATGTAAAAATTGATTTAATTGATTATGATGGCAACGAACGAACAACGTGGGATATCGGTGCACATGCTGCAGGCGATTACGTAAAAGAAATTTATGCACCGCAATATTATAACGTAAGCGGCTTGCCCGAGGGATACAGTTGGAGCTTTCCACTTAGTGTAGGCGAACAGGTCGTAACAGGTACTGACAGAGACGGAAATCAGGTTAAATGTATATTAAGGCTTGGCGAAGACGGTGTTTATGTTGCAGAAAACATAAAACATAAAAAAGCATACGACACCACAGTTTTGGCTAACGGCATTGATGGCAAAACAACAGTTTCGCTTAAAATGACAGACCAAAGCACAAGAGATTTTGTTGTAAATTATGATCTTGATGTAACTAAATCTGGTGTTTACACGGTTATGGGAACAATTGAAGGATTTAGTGAAAAAATTCCTGTTATAGTTACTGTGGCATCAGAAGAAAAAAATAAAATTATAGAAACCTATAAAGATGCACCAGTTTTATTAGAAGATGCCACCTGGGTTGATACAAGCAAGATTGGTTGCCAGTATCACGATGTAATAACGAGCAGAGCACTTACACACTATGCTGTGTATGTTGGCGAATTTTCTGAAAAATTTGCTTGCTCTATGGATTATCCGGAAGGCACACTTCCAGGAAATTATGGCTCAGCTTCTGAGGGTGACTATTATCTTTCGGTTAACAGCAATTTTATAAACAATGAAAAAGCTCAGATTGTAAAAGATGGCGAAAACAGTGCTTTAAAAATCGGTCCCGATAAGCTTGATTACGGTGTTAAAACTGTATTTAACAATACAGAAAATACATCAGTGCAAAAAACTTCGTTTATGATTAAGCTTAAAAATCTTACTGAGTATTTTTCAGATAGCGGATTAATAAATTCTATTCCCTGTCATGTCGCCATTAAAGGAGCGGACGGAAATTATTTAAGCGAACTATATTTCAGGCTCTATTTTAACACAAATGGATTTGAAAAACTTGTGGTTGGTCCTCATTTACGAGGTGGAACTTATCCTAACAAAGAAAAAGAACTTAAAAATGAGGATGGTAGCAGTGTAGTAACGTTTACACAAGCCAATGGTGAAGATTCGGCACGTGTAGGCGAATCAGACTGGATTACCATAAGCGTTATAGAAAATCCGGACCAGACCTATGATGTATTCGCAAACGATAAGCTGGTAATAAGTGCGCAATCGTATTATCTAAACTCAAACAATATTATAATGAGTAAATTGCCGATAAAAGAAATAGATTTTCGTAAAAGATTGCCGGCAACAGAGAATGGAAATGTGAAGAATGACCCAACGGCATATATGTATTTTGATGATGTTAAGTTATATAAATATTCAAGGATTGCAGAAGATTTAAAAACTGCGCCTGATATGGCTGTACCGGTTAATTCTGATGCGACTTCAGGAACCATTTATTTAAAAATGACAGATGGTACAACAAAAGGCTTCAGCACAGAATTTTCTGCCGTAGACACAAGCAAGGTAAAAAGCTGTGTAACATCAGGCAGAATTGATGGTGTAAACACTTTGCTTGATTTAACAGCGGTTGTTTGTAACTATGCTGTTGATGGTCTTAGCCTTAGCGAAAAAGAAGGCAAGGTGGAAGCAACTGCCTCTATGCGAAAACTAACTGATAAGGGCAATGCTACGGCAATTGTTGCAATTTATAACAATGAAAATGTAATGCAGGCATGTCAGCCTGTTCCGCTTAGTCAAATGGCAATGAACGAGGCAAAAGATATTTCGGTATTACTTAACATTCCTGAAGAATATAAAGAAAATGGCGGATATGCAATAGTTTATATTTGGGAATATGATAAAATTCAGCCAATTGATATTGCAAATCGATTTGAGTTTTAAATTTTTGCTCAGCAAAACAAAAATATAAAAGGTTAGACTGAATGAGAGGAGAAAGTCTATGAAAAAGACAATGGCATTACTTTTAGTGTTCTGCGTTATGTTTTCTACACTTGTTCCTGTAACCATTGCAGGTGCAGAAGAAGAGATGGAGCAGACCAGAGTTATCTTGTCAGAAGACTTTGAAAGTGCAATTCTGGAAGATAAAATTTACAACGATGAAAACAACAACGGTGTATTTGATGAGGAAGAAAACTTTAACTCTAATAATGACATCGGCGGCTTTAACGGTTGGGGAGAAAGCGGAAACAAAAACCCTCAAAAGCCATATGAAAATAATAGAACCGTAGTCGTTGCAAAAATGTATGAAGATGAGGGGAACAAGGCAGCAAGCTTTATTTATAAAGCGCCAGGTTCAGCTACAAGTAATTTATATTATGCATACGAGGCAAATAAAACAACGACTGAAAGGGTTTCAACAGGCTTGGTAATTTTCAAAATGAGAGCAAAACCAACAGCTGATGCCGGTTATTTAAACATTAACTTAAGAGATGGTAATGCAACCGCAGCTCCGTATATTTCGTTTGATGCTAAAGCACAGCGCATAAGCAGTTCGCCCGGTATAGTTGATACAGGTTCGGGCAAACCTGTTGCTGCTATACAGGCAGATGTGTGGACAGATTATGAAATATGGATAGATTATAACAGCAAAAAAGCCAGAATTTTTATTGGTGGAGAAGAAATACCCAATACCAAAACGAGCTTTACAACCACCGCTACAAACGATTTGTCATATATCAGCCGCTTATCAATAGGTTTGCATCGTTATCAGGGTGCGTGGGCAACTGATGCAGGTTGGTCTGTTGATGATATACAAATCCTTGCGGTTGCAGATTTAGATGCACGCATGGCACCGACCGATGACGGTGATTTATACAAGGCAAAGCTTACATTTAACAATAGCCCTGTTGACGGAATAGATGCCGCTAATATTAAGATTGATGTTGACGGTACAGAATATACTGCAGAGTCTATCGAAGCAGTTGAGGGTGACGACAAATCATTTATCGTAACCTTCCCGACAGAGCTTGCACCGGGATTTGTTGAATATCCCGTTACATTAAACGGATTTACTGATAAGTACGGAAGCACACTTACAGACAAGACTGTAACCCATACAACACGTGCTAAGCGCTACGAAATTTCTGATCCGATATTCTATACAGGCTATGGCACAGATGAAGAATTAGACATATTCTCATTTGGCTCAAACGGCACATTTACTGTTGAATATAAAATTAAAAACGAGCTTGCTGACGAGCTTGATGCAGATATTATCTTAGTTCACAAGCGTGGCGATGAAATCGTAAAAGCAGTTGCAGCTGATGCCAACGTTGCAGGCGAAACAAGAGATAATTTAGTAACAGCAACTGTTGAAGTAGCAGACTACACAGCAGCTGATAAGTTAGAGGCATATATTTGGGACAGCGTTACAGGTATGGAGGCATATAAGCCTGTCTTTACTATAAACAGCTCAGCAATCGAAAGCGAAAGCGATTTTGTTAAAGAATCTGCTATAACTGACTTAAAAATGAATGCGGCTGTTGATTTTGCTAAAGAAAGCATGGTTTTATCAGGTTCGACTGACAGCGTGTGTGAAGTTGCCGCTTTGGTATTTGACCCGGGTTATAAATTAAGTGACCTGACTGTTGAAAACTTTGATGCTGCAGTTTCGAGCATAGTACAAAAAGCAACAGATGCAGAAGGTAACTATTCATTTGCTTGTAAAATTTCTGCACCGCAGGATGGAAAAGAGTATTCTGCAGCAACTGGCGCAGACGGAAAAACTGTAACAGACAGCGCTTTATTCTTTGTAATGACAACTGTAAATAATGCAGTAAGCACAACAAGCAGTGCAACAGCTGCACAGCTTATGGATTTACTTGCAGGCAAAACTCAGCTTGCTGGTAATATTCCGCTTAACGATGTGTTGCAGATGGATATGAGTGTTTATGATACACTTACACACAAAAACGAGGTTTGCGAAGCCTTAGCAGAAACTGCAGTTACTGATGTTGATTCAATAAGAACAGCATTTGCAAACATTGTAGCAACACAAAGAGCTAAAGAAGACCGCATAAATGCATTACTTAAAAGAATTAACGATGCTTTGTGGAGCGAAATCGAAGCTATTTTAGAAGAAGACTTAGAAGGTGAAAATGATTTAGATTTACCTTGGGAAGATAGCTATGCAGACATCGAAGATGATGAAGATATGCTTACCGATTTCTATAAAAGATTAGCATCTGACTATACCTTTGAAACATATTTAGAGCTTCAGGAAGTATTTGAAGACGAAGCTAAAAGTATTTATGATGGTGACGACGACATCAGCTACGGCGGTGGCGGTGGCGGCGGTGGTAGCATCGGCGGCAAAGGTAAAGGCAAGTTTGGTTATAGCTCTGATATGACGAGTGTAAATCAATTAACACCGATAGTTGAAGAAAAAGAAGAAGTAAAAAGAATAACAGACTTTAGCGATATCGGTCATGTTGCATGGGCGCAGGAAAGCATTAAAGCTTTAGCCGAAGAGGGCATTATCGCAGGTGTTGGCGGCGATAAGTTCGCTCCTGACGCAAAAGTAACCCGTGAACAGTTCATAAAAATGATTGTTTTGGCATTTGACCTTTATGATGCTAAAGCAAAAACTGACAAATTTATTGATGTTCCGTCTGGAATGTGGTACACATCTTATGTAGCAAGCGCAGTAGAGCTTGGTTTAGTGTACGGAGTAGATGATGAGCACTTTGGTGTAGGTAAAGAAATTACCCGTGCTGAAATGGCTACAATCTTAACAAGAGCGGCAGAAGCTGCAGGTAAAGAAATACCGGCAGGCAGCGCTTTGAATTATGCAGATAACGCACAGATTCCGGCGTATGCATCAGACAGTATTTCTAAGCTTACAAAAGCAGGAATTATGTCAGGTGTAGGTGATAATATGTTTGCGCCGTACGACAAAGCAACTCGTGCAATGGCGGCTAAAGTTATTT
>JAFQAG010000190.1 GCA_017416985.1 Clostridia bacterium | reverse complement strand
GAAATCAGACAGAATGCGTATGAAAAATATAACAAGTAAAGGGGCAAAGCAAATATGAAAAAATGTACACTTTTAGTGTTGATTTTAGCATTGCTTTGTTCGTTCCTGCCACAGACGGCAATTGCACAAACATCTGAATTCCCGTTGCTGATATATCTTGCAAAAGATTTTGAGGCGCAGGAAATCGGAGATAAGGCATATGGATTTTATTTTCCAAAACAAGCATATGCACCGTATTTTTCAGTAGCAACTGCCGCTAAAACTGACAATGCAGAGAATAAGGCAATGAAGGTTGCAGGTAATGCAGAGAGAGCGTACTTAAGACATACATGGCATCACGCACCTATTGCAAAAGATTTTGTAATGAGCATGAGCATAAACCTGACAGATACTACAACCGTTAAAAATATGTATATATATACAAATGCATTTAAACCGAGAAATACGCGTTATCTTGATACTGATGGCGGAGTTTTTAATCTTATGTCGTTAACTGACAAACTCACGGTTAACGGAAAAGCTGTGCCGGGAATAACATTCGCAACAGGCAAATGGTACAGAATTGAATTTGTGTTCAATATGAGCAAATTTACTGTCGGTGTTTATATTAATGGTAGTAAATACGGAGCAGACATTGCTCTTCCTACACTAACAAACATTTCTGAATGGCGCATAACAAGTCCGGAAGAGGGTTCTGAATATTATATTGACGATATAAAAATTTATGAAAGCTCTGAAATAATCAGCGACGAATATTTTGCGCAAGAGTTAGCGGCATGGCAAAGCAATCCGCTTTGTCCTGATGAAAAGTATGAGGTGGGCAGACTTTACCGTTACGATAAATTTGTATACCGCACACTGCACAACAAATTTCTTGCCAGAATTGGCAGTAACAAAGTCTATAAAGATAATGTAATGCACAAAATGCCGGGTCCCATTTTAGAAGAAGAAGGAAAGCTTATCGCCCCGATACGTGGAATTGCTGAGGTATTTGGAGCAGATATATCGTGGGATTCAGAGCTTAACAAAACAACCCTTACATATCAGGGCAAAACAATCGAAGCAATTACCGGCGAAACTATTTATTATGTTAACGGAAAGCCTTCAAAGCTTTTTTATCCGGCGACTAACATAAACGGAACAACGTATTTACAGCTCGATGTATTAACACATTTCTTTGGAGCGGAATACAGAAGAGAAGACTATTTGCTGAATTTCGGTGACGAGATAACCTTTGATCGTGATTTAGGTCCGATGATAACCAATGCATCTTCACGTACCTATGAACAAGAAATATTAAAACGAATAGATCTTTTTATGGTATATGACAGACCTACAAAAGAAGAAATTCTTGAAAAATACCGTCAGATAAATCCTGATGGCAAGCATCCAAGAGTAATATTAAATGATTTTGATACCATTAAATCAGGTATTGAAAAAGACGAGGAATTTGCTAATTTAGTCAAAACCTTAATAGGTAAAGCTGATAATTTAATAGAGACAGGCGTAGTTGAATATACCTTGCCTGACGGACAGAGAGCATCGTTTTCCGGTAAGCTATATAACATAGGTATGCACTGCACACTTGCTTATAAGTTGACCAAAGATCCTAAATACATTAATTTTATCAGAGATAATATTAATGTTATCAGTAATGATTTCCCTGATTTGCATCCGGCAGAGGGTCTTGACGTAGGAAACAGTGCAAATGGTCTTGGACCGATGTACGACTGGTTGTATGAGGATTGGGACGAGACGGAACTCGAAACCATGGAAAAAATAATTACCGAAATGGTTTTTGACGAATACGAGTATTCTTATGCGCATGCTTATTATAATTCGCAAACAGCATTTGCAGCAAACTCAGGTAACCAGCCGCTTATCATTAATAACGGTGTAATAGGATGTGCGATTGCACTTATGGATAAATATCCTGAGCGTTGTGCTGAACTCTTAGAGTGTGCAATTCGTTCGGTTGAATCTTCATATCTGACCTTTGCACCCGATGGCGGATTCCCAGAGGGACTTTCATATTGGTTATATACTTGCGATACCTTACCGTATACATTGGCAAACTTAAATAGCGCATTTGGTGAAGATTTTGGCTTGAGTAAAGTACCGGGACTTGATAATACCATCTATTATGCGCTTAGCGCAATGGGTTCAACAGGCGGATATCCTTTAGGTGACGCAGCGGTACAGAGTCCGTTCCACGGAATGTTTATGTGGCACGCAAACTATATGAATGATAAAAGCATAGCAGAGCTCAGAAAGAATAATATGAGTAGTGCCTCTATGATTGACGTTATAAACTGGGTATTCGATACAAAAGATGCTGATAGCGGACTTGAAAACATTGAAGGCGATAGCTTTTTCGTAAAGTTAAATACTGCTACAATGCGAACCGGATGGGAAAAGAGTGATACTTCGGTAATTTTCCACGGTGGTGGCAACAATGACGGACACGGTCACTTAGACGTTGGTACATTCCAGTTCGATATGCTGGGTGAGCGCTGGGCTGATGAATTGCCTAAGGAAGATTACAACCTTACCGGCTACGGTGCGTATAACAAAAATGACGCAGTACCAGGTCATCCCTACGGCGGACATGATTATTACAGAAACAAGGCAGAGGGGCACAATGTAGTTATCGCAGGCCTTGGTACGACAAGATATGATATGGTTAAAACTGCCCAAGCACCGATTGTAAAGCATTCCTTTGGCGACACAATGTCGTATGCAATTATGGAATTGACACAGTCTAATGCAAATTATGATTGTGCGGTACGTGGAGTACAGCTTGATAAGGTGCAGAACCATATTATCGTTCAGGATAATTTTAAGGCAAAAACTCCTATGGAATTCTGGTGGTCTATGATTACCAAGGCAGATATTGAATTAAGCGAAGACGGAAGGTCGGCAATTCTTTCTAAGAATAACAAACGAGTATGGGCATCCATTATCTCTGATGGCAATGAAAAATTTCAGGTGCTCGATGCTAAACCTATGAGAGAATACACAATTGACGGAATTACCTATCCACCGCCACTTCAAACTGAAAATAACGGATACAGAAAACTGGCTATCCAGAATGAAAGCACAGACCATTTTAAAATGACAGTAGTATTTAAGCCGTTGGTAGGCGAAGAAACCGTGCCGAGTGTAATTCCTGAAAACGTTCCTATGGAGCAGTGGTTGCCTGTTGAGGCAGAGCGTGCACAGCTTACGGGAGTAACGGTTGACGGAGTAGCTTATGACAGCTTTAGTCCAGGTGTTTATAACTATAACCTTGATGTAGTTACAGAAAAATCTGCTATTCCGAAAATTGAGGTAACCGCAGATGATGACTACGAGGTTGAGGTAATCGAGAGCAAAACTGTTCCGGGCATAACAACAGTTATTATGTTAAAAGATGGTGAGAATGTTGGTATGTATACATTCTCAATAACTCCGCTTAATGATACTACGAAGTTCTTAAATGATAAGCAGATTCCGATTGTAAGCTATACAGTTTCAAGCGAACCTCAGCCTGAAAACGGTGCTGCAAATCTGTTTGATGCAAATGATGCAACAAAATTTGCGACGGATGAACAAGGCGGAGCGGTAACGGTTGATTTCGGAGAAATTAAAACGGTTAAAGAGGTAAAAATGTCGTTCGTAAGCGGAGCATCTCGTCAGGAATTTTTCAAGCTTGAATATTCAACTGACGGAGTGAACTTTACTGAATGTTATGACGGCTCTTCGAGTGGAACAACCACCGATTACGAAACTTATAGTATAGGCTCTGTGCCGGCGCGCTATATCAGAGTAAGTTTCTACGGAAATAACAAGGGCGCTAACTGGGTATCAGTAAAAGAATTTTGTGCTTTTGCTGAATAGTTAGACCGGAAAGGAATAGCGATGAAAAAATATATATCATATTTTCTTATGCTTGCAATGCTGATTTCTATGGTCAGCATTGCAATGCCGGCGGCATATGCTGCCGACACAGTTGTTGCAAAGTTTGACAGTGCAGCGGACTTAGCTAACTGGGGATATAAATACTACGGACAAAGTACACCGACAGAGGCAGACTTATCTACTGACTATGTACGTATGGGTAAGTATTCGCTTAAAATAAGCGATGTACGCCATGGCGGAAGCCGTGATGCAACAAACTATTTAAAACTTCAAAACTTAAGTGTTCCGATTAATGGTGCTGCATATATAAATATCTGGCTTTACAGTGAGCCTGGCGATGGTGCGGTAACATTAAGATGGGCATATGGCTCAACTCAGGGCAAGGTAAGCGGTACCGGTGTTAAGAAAACATTGACAGGCGGATGGGAACTTATTTCCATTCCGATTGCTGCGGCTCACAGAAATGACGAGCTTACACTTGTACAGTATGGTACAGAGGGGTACGGAATGCCCTCTAGCAGCGAAGGTTATATAAACACAAAGTTATGGATAAACGGTGTTTTCTTATCAGATGTAATTCCTGCGCAGCCTAAAATTACAACAAGCACAGTAACTGAGGGCTCACAGCTGGTTAAAAACGATGTTGGTAAAATTAATCTGGGTGCCAAGGCAATCAACTTGCCGTCAGATGATAAAATTACCATTACTCCCGATGCGGCTTATCATTTAGAAACCGCTGATGGAGGAGATACACTTTCAATCGTTTTTGATGAAGATTTGCAGTATGCTACAAATTATACGGTATCTATGGGCGAAGGAGTATACGACATATTTGGTATGGAATTTGAGCCGTATACCTTAACCTTCCGCACAAGAGGCGAGTTTGAGAACATACCTCCGGTTGCAGAACTGACATCGCCGGTTGATGGAGAAAGATATACCCCATCGGATGAAATTATGCTTTCGGCTGTTGCAACTGACGAAAACGGAACAGTAGACTATGTTGAATTCTATTGTGACGGTGAACTGATTGAAGGCAGCCGCACAACTTCTGATTCTGATGTTTATACATTTGCATGGACAACGGCAGAAGAAACCATGACAAATTATAAAATCACGGCAAAAGCAGTAGATAACGAGGGTGCAGAAATTATTACCGATGCTGTTACTATAAGGGTAATGGAATATAAAAATCCTACGGTAACACTCGAAAAACCGAAAAATAATAGCCTGTTGTATAAATCAGTTGGCGGAGTAGAAGGGGATACAAAACTCACAGTTGCTGCAAAAACAGCAGATATAGACACCGAGGTTGTAAGTGTGGATGTCTACTTAAACGGAGAAATAATTCATACCGCAACTGAAGGTCTTGCAGAGTTTAGTTATACTCATGAAACACCGCTTGACGAGGGTGCACACACGGTCAAGATTGTTGCAACAGATGATATGGGTCTTACAGATGAGGCAGAGGCTATTGTCGAAGTTCAGTCAATTGGTAAGAGCTTTCCGGCAGTTTTGACTAACGACCTTACTATCGCAAAATGGAATATAACGAAAGAAAAAGCTAAAATTACATCAGATGCCGATGGAATAGTAATTACTACCGAGGCAAATGATACTGCAAGAGTTGGCAGAACTCTAAGACGTAATTTAAGCATTGCTCCGTGGCAGGCAGATATAGTTGTAGTGCCCGGCGATAAAACGCATAACACTACTATTGGAATTACCGGCTCAAGCGATGTCAGCCTGTTAACCTTTAAAAATGATGGCAAAACATCTTCGGGTAAGTCTTACGAGGCAGGCAAGGCATATACCATAAGTGCGGTGGTTGACACCTTAAACGGCAAAATAAGCTGTCTTTTAGATGGCGAGCTTGTCGAAACCAAAGCATTAACCGCATCGGTATTTTCATCAAAAGCTGAGCTTTATGTATCGCATAATGGTGCTAACGCAAAAACTACCGTAAAATCGGTAGAAATTTATATGCTTAAAAAAGCTGCAAAGCTTGGCGAAGTAAAATTATATAAAGGTGCAGCAGAGCAGGATAAAGCAAGCGTGTCGCGCACGGTAGACTATATGACGGTATCTTTAGATGGGGGTCTGGATACTAACACACTTGACGGCAACGTAAAAATTACCGATAAGCTTTCGGGTAAAGAAGTTGCGGTAAGTGTTAAAGACGGCAAAGTTTATATAAACGATATACTAAAAAGTAATAAAACCTATACAATATCTATTTTATCAAATGTTGCAAATCTGTCAGGAGAAGGACTTGCAGGAGTATATCAGGAAGATTTTACAACCGAGCAGGCACCTTTAGACATCAAAATGACAGATGATGGAACGAATCTTACAGTAACTGCAACAAATTCTACGGATGCGGCTGTTAACGCAGAAATCGTAGTTGCAGTATATAACGGAAAGAAAGCAGTTCTTCCGTTTAGCATTACCCCTGTTACTTTGACAGCGGGAGAATCAACTCAAACTGTTGCAATCCCTGCAGCAGAGGCAGGCAGTGTTATTGAAGCATTTGTAGTAGACAGCATGGATACAATGCGTCCTATAAGTGATGAAATATATATAATAAAGGAAGGATGACAAATATGAAAAAACTGGTATCATTAGTAACAATCTTATGCATGGCATTAAGCCTTTGCATCATCCCTGCGGCTGCAACAGAGCCGACACTTTCGGTTGGTACAATCGCAGAGGGCGAAGTGTACACCGAGGGCGCAAATATCGTTCTTACAGCAGATGTTTCTGAAATGTCAGATGTAAAAAATGTTGACCTTTATGCAAACGGCGACAAACTGCCGGGAACATTAATCGGCGGCAACGGCTCACTCATTTGGTATTCACCTGCAGCAGATGACTATGCAGTTAAAGCAGTTGCAACCACAACAGCAGGTGCAACCGTAGAAAGTGCAGTGGTTAATATTAAGGTTGAAAGTGCAGCTGATATAATAGAAGTTGCAAAAATGGATAGTGCAGATGATGTTAAACAGTGGAAGTCAGGTGCTTGGGAATCTACTGCTGTTGCAGCTAAAGACAGCAATGTAAGTGATGATTTTGCAGCATATGGCAGTAAATCATTATACATTAAAGACATCAGCTATGGAAAAAATACAAATATAGTAAATAGTCAACTTGATACAGAAATTATTAAAGATTATGATTTGTATTTGGTATTTTACAGCAAAGCAGATGTAGGTAATTATAACTTCTTTGCATACGAATATGTTGAGCAGGCAGATGGCACATTAAAAAGTGTTATGATTACTCGTAATACGACAACCGGTGTGAATAAAGAGATAAAACAAGGCTGGAATGTTCATAGATTGCCTATGGCAAACTTTGTAGGCAAAAAAGTAAATAAAGTTGTTTTAAGCACATATGGTTATAACTGTAGCGGAAGCGGCGAAACAGGTGATACATATAAGAATGCAGAGCTGTACATTAGCGGAGTATATTTAGCTAAGTCTGCACCGGCTGCTCCTACAGTAACAAACACATCGATTCCGGCAAATCAAGATAAGGTATGCAATAATCTTTCGAAATATCGCATTAACTTTAGTGAAGCAATTGCTAAAAGTACAGCCAAAGCAGCAGTTAGCGTTAAAAAATCTGACGATTCTGCAGTTACTGAAGGTGTAACAATCAATGCAGGTGCAGATTATATTGATGTTTTATTTGCTGAGGGCGCATTAGCACATAACGAAACCTATACTATCGAGATATCAAATGCTCTTGCGAGCAGTATCGGCGGTAGCTTTGCAGGAGCCACCTACAAATTCTCTACAACAGACGATGCTTGCACAGACGCAAAGCCTATTGCATCTGTAGTATATCCTGAAGCAGGCGCAAATGTTGCAACAAGCACAAAGCTTGCGGCAAAAGTAATTTTTAACGGCAATGTTTCAAAGGTTGAATTTTATAAAGGAACAGAGCTTTTAGGTGAAGCAACCAACTACACAGGTAATGAATATGTGCTCGACAACGCAACACTTGCCGAGGGTGCAAATGCTATTAAAGCAGTTGCAACCTTGAATGACAATTCTACAGTTGAATCAGCAGAGATTACAGTTAATGCAGCACCTGCAACTGAATATGCAATTCATGGTATCGAAAATGGAGAGCGGATTTTAATAAACGACAAAGATTACAGAACAATTTCTGTTATAAATGCATCAGATGTACACAAAAGTTTTGCAGCTAATACCGGATTCTTGGAAGTACCTGATGCTACAGGCATATCGAAAGTGACCTTTATTTTAGATGATAAAGTGGTTGAAACAACTGCAAAAAGCCCTTATCAGTGGAATATGCCTTTAACTGAT
>JAFQAG010000189.1 GCA_017416985.1 Clostridia bacterium | reverse complement strand
TGTCTTGTGTCGTGCTGTTTTGATGGTATTACGCCATGTTCATTTCTATACTCTGCCTGATGATAAACATAAGATTCAAAGCTGAAATTAAGTGCCTCTGACCATGTGTTATTAATAACAGCATCAAGCTTCATTAAAACAGCTGCAATATAGCTCGATGTCCAGGTTCCGTACTGGTCTTCAGGAATAAATAATCCGCCGCTATAATTTTCTTCTATAATGTTGTTTGCTACAACTCTTGCAAGCTTAAGATATTTTTCGTTGCCTGTAAGGCGGTAAAGCTCAATTATTGTATTTAATCCATTGGCATCATCACAGGTAGTATTATAGTCAGGTTCAGGATCTAACAAACCTTCTGAAGGACGTCCTGCACCTAAGTGACCAAGCTCATGTGCATCTGCCATTGCATTAATAAAGCCCCACAAGGTATCTTCTACATCTTTTACTGTCATTGGTTCTGACACTACTTCGTTTCCTGCAAAAATTACAGTTGACGGGTCGAAACGCTCTAACATTGAAAGTGCTCTTACAGCAGGAAGTACTGTTTCTAATCCAATCTCTGTTTTATCAAGCACAGAGCCTTTATTTGATTCTGAGCCGGGAACCGTTGTTACGTATCCATCTAACTTAACACCGCTGGCAAAGCTGACAGATATTTTCGAGTCGCCTGCATAAGCAAAATCAATATACGATTTATAACCACGCATCCACTTAGCAAACAGGTCAAAACCTTCGTCTTCTGTACTCTCAAGTCCCAGAGCATCTATTAATTCTAAAACAGCAAACATTGACCTTCCGTATGGCCACGGCCAGTTTCTGTAATAGTACATATCTAATATAAGACCTTTAGCACCGTCATCTATAATCGCCTGTCTTAAAACCGGATCAGCAGGCAGCGGAATATGGTCTTCTACATTGTACCCGTCAAGCAAGCCTGCATCTTCCATGCCCTGTGCAAACTGAACATAAACCTGGTCGCCATATTTTTTAGAACCCATACCTGATGGCAGTCTTGTATATGAATCTACCCATTTTGGTCTTGTGTTAAAGCTCAGCTTTCCGTTTTCGTCTACAATATCGGGCGCACCATATGGTGTAGATGAAAGCTTAGGCATAACACCTGTCTTTTTATCTGCAAGATTTGCAAAACGATATGCCAGACGTTTTGCCCACAAAAGTGCGGTTTCATCATTCTGACGTTCGTAAAGCTCTACTGCTGCACTGATATACTCTGATGCAGCTAAGAAGAATGGGCTTCCGCCTGCTTTAACACGATAGAAAGGATCGTTTAAATAGTAATTATCGTCATAAGCATCTACATTATCCCAAGTCTTCTTCTTTAAATCCTCATTAATTTCTTTAGTATAGTTCGCATGTCTGTTAAAATTCAAGGTTAACCATCCGATAGGATTTTTATTTTCGTCTTGTTCCTCTAAGATATGACCCATCCAGATAGTACGAACTATTTCTGCTGTTTTTTCAGGGTCGATTTCATAAAACGGAGTAAAGTACATATCCTTTTCTTCGATTTCGTGATAACGACCTATACCTAATACAGCATCGTTTGGCGTCGCTTCTCCGGTACGCAAATCAATCGCTCTGTGTGAACCCCAATACAGCAAGCCGTTGTCTGAAATATCATGTTCTAAGGTGTAGCGATACAGCTCATACGCACGCTCTTTATAAAACGGATCGCCCACGGTATCGCTATAAGCAATCATCGTTCTTAAAAGCTCCCACAAATTTCCGATATCGGCAGTAGGAATTTCATCACGGTTAGCTGTACGCCATTTTATGGGTTCACCATCACGGTTAATTCCGTCTGCAATTCTCGGTGTGCCGTTATAAATATCTTTTCCATATTCTAACGCTGTGTCCATATAAGTTTTTATTGC
>JAFQAG010000188.1 GCA_017416985.1 Clostridia bacterium | reverse complement strand
TGTATCGCAGCCGCCGTGTCCGTCATCTTTTTCACCAGGATAACGTGTGGTAATAGGCAGTTCAATTTTTTCTTTAATTAAGTCGTGGCATCTTAAGAAAGAATGAGCATCGACAACCATTTTACTTCTGTCTGTTTCGATAGAGCCTTTTGTGCCGTAAATGGTAAAGTTGTGGTCAAATCCTACGTGAACACCAAAACCGATAAAGATTTTAATAATAGCGCCCTTTGCTGTTTTAAATACAGCCATTTCGTTTGATTTACCTACCTTGTATGAGATTGTTTCAAAATCAGGAGCAAAGCCGCTAACACTTACGCAACGGTCATCGCCTAACATATAAAGAATCGGTCCTAACTCGTGTGTTAAGTACTGAATTGCGTTTAAATATACTCTCCAGTTAGGCGTGCCGTCAGGATTGTGTGACAGCTTCCATTTTTCTTCTGATTCGAATTCGTGATGCAGATATTCTGCCTCGATAATAACAGGCTCACCGATTAAGCCCTTGTCAATAATCTTTTTCCATTCTTCAACAAATCTCCAGAAGCAGCAGTTTTCGCCCGCCATATATTTAAGCTCAGGATGCTTGTTTACAGCGTCTTTTAAAATTTTTGCTTCTTCTAAAGAATTTACGGCAGGGATTTCGCTTAGTACGTGCTTGCCTGCATCTAATGCCTGCACAACCATAGGAACGTGAACATCTGCACCCGATGCAATAATAACTGCATCGATGTCTGATGCCAAAAATTCTTCGTAGCTGTCAAAGCAAAGTAAATCTTTTACGCCCTTGTCGTTTTCGAAATGCTTTTTAGCATCTTCTAAACGGTCAGCATCTCTGTCGCAGATAGCTCTTAACTGAATGGTTTCTTCACCAATTGCAGAATCTATAATCTGTCTGCCTCGTCTTAAGCCAACTATACCAAATTTTACAACCTTTTTGTCCATTTTTATTATCCCCTTTAGTCGTATAATTTTTAAAAGATTTGTGTTTTGTCGGCGAAATTTTACTTTCGCCGACAATTAAATAAGCTAAATGATATTATCTTTTCATTCCGTCTATAATTGTTTGAAGAGTTGTCATAAGCTCCGGTTTAAGCGGATCGAATTTAAGATATAAAACGCCGTTTGACGGGTCATTCATATCTGCGTTGTCTGATGCATAGCTTGCACTTGAGTCAAGTGAGAGTTCTACAGTCTGAGCGGTATTACCCAAAACCTTTCTGCCTGACAAGGTCTGATATGCGTTAAGAGAAAGCATATATCTTGCAGCGGCACTTGCGTGGTAACCATCTCTGTGAAGGTTTATTTTTCCGAGTGCTAACTCTTCGGGGCTTACCAAGCATGAACCGTCACCTACCGGAACAGTAGCTCTGTTGCCCACACCTACAAATATGTGACCTTCCGGATAATATACTGTGTTAAAGATATCTACACCGTCTTCATTTTTATAATCTCTTGCTGCTTCAAAAGCCTCAAGTGCTGATAATTTTCTGAGCGGTGTGCTCTGACCTATCGCCTCGGCACACTCTCTTGCCGCTCTGTCGTGAAGTGCGCGGATGTCTTCAGTTGCCGCATCTCTGCCTGCTTCATCAGTACTTAATCTGTAGCCTGTTTCAAATGCCCATGTTTCGTGAAGCATAATCTCGGCTTTTGGTTCTTTTTCGTGGATATATTCTGCAAGCGGAACAATTTTGCTCCAGTTTGCATCCCAGCACTCGTCGGTGTTGTAATAATAGCTTCTGTTATAACCCCAGTTCTGAATTGCAACATAATCCCAGTCATACTCAGCTAAAGCTTCAGAAAGATTTGTATATTTAACGCCCTTGCCGTTATATATTAACATTATTGCACTAGGAGTTTCTACAAGATCATAATGCTCGTTTACACCTTTACCGCCAAGGTCTAAAATACCTACGTTATATTCAGCACCATCTGCTGCTGCAATATCTCTTAAGTACCATACACCGTCTTTAGAGAAGCTGTTTCCTAATACAAGGATGCTTGCAGCAACCTTGCGGTCAAGCTCTACATTTTCGCAAAGAGGTTTCATTTTTGCTGCGCTATCCATTAAGAACACCTTAACCTTTGAATCAATTAAATCTTCTGGTTTAAAGTCAATTGCTAAGCATCCGTTTGCTGTTTCGTTATCAATCTCGATTTTAGCCAGCTTGCCTGTGCTGTCATACTGTGCTGCGTAAAGGATTCCGCCCTCTGTAACAGGAGCCACAAATGTTGCTGTTCCTATACCCTTTAAGGTATTAGCAGCCGCATCGTATATATCACCTAAAACGATAATATCGTTATATTTATAGTCACAGATTTTATAATAGCTGTAGCTTAAATCATCTGTTACTGCTACTAACATGCCGCCGTTTGCAAGTTTTTCAGTTGCCGCAAGCGGTGTGGTCATTGCCTCGTCAGCAAATATTGATACTGCCGCTTCGTCAAAGTATGATGCCACCTTGCCAGCCTCTGTATTAACATTGATTGTTACAGTTTTTGCCGCATTGTCTGCGATATAACCGAGGCTGTTAAATCCGTCTTCAATTTCAAACGGCTTTTTGATTTCAGGATAAATAGCACTCTCGTAAATCTTCATATCATCAACATATGCTTCGCCTGTGATGTTAAATCTGATTACATCTCTTACAGATGCTTTGTAAGCGGTTTTAAATTCTTCAGATACCTTAACGCCGTTAATATATGTATCAGAATAACCTAAATCTATGTTATAAACGTTTATAACCTTGTTCCATTTATCTGTTAAAAGTCCATCATTTGTGCTAAGTGCCGGAGACATTTTTACGTTATCGTTTGTAGCAAACAATACGCTTGATGATGCTTTAGGTGCAACATTTACTTCATATACAAGATATTTTGAAAGCGGGTCGCTGTCTGTCCAGTCAATTTCATAATATGCCGGCTGGCCGCTTATCTTATAGTTTAAATCGTCTGCGGTTTTACCTGCTACCGGAGCAGTTGTTTTTTCAGAAGAACCGCCTGCAACTGATTCAGGAATAGCTGTTAAAACATCAGTAATACCTGTCCAGTTTCTTGCAGTAAAGTATGTGATTGCGCCGTTTTTATATTCTGCAACAATTACGTTGCCCGGCTCGATTACTGCATCAGCAGTAAGAGCGGTTGTAAATGTAGCATCACTGTATCCGCTTATGGTATAGCCTGCATACGCAACATCAGAAAGCTTTGTATCTTTAATGATATTAAAGTTTGAACCTGCAGCAGAGAATGTTTCGCCTAAGATAATAAGCGGCTGTACGCCCGGAGCTGCTTCTATTTCATAAATTTTTACATCATCAAGATATATGCCCGAGCCTTGCGGAGCTTCAAAATAATATCTTATTGTGTTGTTATAGCTTCCGCTAACAGCTTTGCCTAAGTTATCATCTAGCCAGTCAGATATTGCAATTCCGTTTACAAAGGTCTTTGTTTTTCCGTTGTTTTCTCCGCCTGTTCTGTCGGTGATAACAACAACTCTATTCCATAAATTATCTGTAAGTTTTTCCTGCAATTCTGCAGATATAGCCGAGTTTTCATCGGTAGCCACTAAAATTTTAGTTGCGCCGCTGTTTAATATGCTGAACTCGTTTACAAGATATCCTTTATAGTCAAGCTTGTCCCAGCTTGCGCCCTTTGTTCCCCACGAATAATCAAAGTAAGTGCTCTGACCGTCTGCCTTGATATAAGCTGAGGTATCTGCCGGTACTTTACCTGCCAAGCCCGAAATCTCTGACTTTGCGCCACCGGTAAATGTGCCGAAGTCTGCATAGTTCTTAGCCTGATATAAAACGGTTGAGTTGTCGTGCTCTGAAACAGTATAATATGCAACAACACCCTTACGGTCGCTGATGGCAAGCATCATACCATCAATAAGAGGTGTGGTTTCATCAATTACATTTATCATTTCAGCTTCTTTATATGCTATGAATTTGTATTTTGGATATAAAGAGCTTAATGTTGCTACGCTGTTACCCATTGCAACATTTGCAACACCTTCGGATATAGAAAGTGCTGAAGATGCCTCAGGCAGAGTAAAGATTGTGTCTGCTAAGGCCGGCTTTGTGTCGGTCTGATAGATGTATAAATCATCAATTTCTGCCGCTTTGCCTGCTGCTGTGCTGCCGAATCCTAATCTGAATGTAGTTTCTGCTGTTGCCATCTCGACCAAGGCACCGGTTGACGGATGATAATATGTGTTCCACATACCGAAACGGTCCTGAATACGAGTCGGCATATTACCGGTTCCGATTTCTGTTCCATTTATAAAAATGTGACCTACGGGACACACCTTTGCCTTTTCGCTTTCAGGGATGAGCGGATTGGTCTTGTTTTTACTGTTTTCTAAAAGTGTTGTATAGTCATAATCTGCATCAATGCCTGTATAATCTACATAAATTAAAACGCTGTTCCACTTATCCTGATTAAAGTTTGTATATGCCACAGGCGCTATAACATTTCCGTTATTTGCACTTCTGAACGATAAGCCTGTGTAATTTGTAGGCTTATAGTTAAACTTAAGCACATAATAATTATGAAGAACGTTGTTATTTTTATCAACAGATTCTAATCCGCCGCCGGCAAGATATGCATCTTTTCCTTCAGTATTATTAGCAACAGATAATACTAAATCGTCTGTTGCTTTTCCGGCAGAACCTGCTACCTGAGCTACTGTCAGTCCGTTAGCACCGGTAAAGCCGTCAGATAATTTTCCGTCTGTAATGCTTTTAGCTATACCGGTTTCTAATACAGTATATAAAGAATAACGGGAATCGTTTTCTAAAATAACTTTATCACCAGTAAACAGCTTGTCGCTATCTGCAAGCATATTTTTGCAAGCGCTGTCAGAATAAGCTGAAACTATGCTGGCAACTCCTACTGCAGCTTTAAGGTCAGCAACAGTTGTATCTGCACTTATTTCAATCACACCATCTTTTACAGTAAAGCTGTTGCCGTTTGCCAGGCTCGGAAGTGTAGTCATTGCTGCGCCATCAACGGCATCATCTGTTGAATATACATATAAATCGTCAATATATCCGCTTTTGCCCTCGTTATTGCTTCCGAATCCTAATCTGAAGGCATTGTTACCCATAGTAGGTGTTATTAGCTTGCCGGTAGATGGATGATAGTATGTATTCCACATACCGAATCTATCCTGAAGACGAGTTGGTCTTAAACCGGTTCCGATTTCTTTCCCGTTTACAAAAACGTGACCTATTGGGCATACCTTAGATATTTCGCTGTCAGGAATAAGCGGAGTGGTCTTGTTTTTACTGTTTTCTAAAAGCTGAGTGTAGTCATAGCCTTCTTCAATTGCAGAATAATCTACATAAATCAAAACGCTGTTCCACTCGTTTTGCTTAAAGTTTGTATATGCCACAGGAGTTATAACATTACCGTTATTTTCCGTTCTGAATGCTAAACCAGAATCGTTAATCGGCATATAGTTAAACTTAAGCACATAATATTTATGAAGAACTTCATTATTTTTGCCTACGGATACTATGCCGCCGCCATTTAAATAGGCATCTCCCCCCGGATTTGTCATTTTAAGCACAGAATTATCGGCGTTCTTTCCCATAAATCCCGCGACTTTTTCGACTATCAATCCGTTTGATACACCAAATTCACCGGTTAACACACCGTCTGTAATGCTCTTGTCTGCATCAGTCTGTGCAAAAATGCTTACATTCATTGATAATATCATTGCGAATGTTAAAATAATGCTTATAACTTTTTTCATTAAAACATCTCCTTTAAAAAAGATTATATAAAAATCAACCAAAAGTTGATAAATGTCAAATTAATAGGTTATAACCTCAATCTCGCTGTTTTCGGGGAGGTCAGTTTTAAGCTCGATAGTCTTAGGCAATGCCAGTTTAAACTTGGTTTTGCCTGCATTATCCTTTTCCCACGAAACCGCTATAAGTCCTTCAGGCGAAGGAACAACTCCCTTTCCTGTATCTAAATCACATGGACGAGGAGCAAAGGTTACAGCCTTAAAGTTAGGAGCAGTCGGGCGGATACCCATTATAAATGCACTTAAAAGATATGTACAGCCTGCTGACCATGCATGGCAGGCTGCCTCCCATCTTCCGTCAGCATTATTCGGAGTAAATTCCCAGAAAGTTGTTGCGCCTTTTTTAATCATAGTGCCCCAAACTCTTCTTATAAGCTCTAAGCCTTCTTCGGCTCTGTCCTGCTTAAACCAAGCCTCTGCCTCGTGGGTGCTCATCATCGGCGAGATGGTTACATTACCACCACGCAGCTTGCCCTCTAGCTTTTTGCTTGCCATAGCTGAGCCAAAATCTGACCATAGAGTTTTCTTTACTGTATCTAATGCTTTGTTTGCTCTTTCATCATCTGCAACATCAAAGATAATCGCAAAAGCATTTGCATCCTGACATATATAATCGCTTATGCCGTCAACATATGATTGCTTTTCTTCGTCCCACAGATATTTATTTATTGCGTCTTTTACGAGCGGAGCAAGCTCTGCCCACTCTTTTGCGCAATCAGAATCGTTCATATCTTCTGCCAGCTCTGCCATACAAACAAGGCTCTTATAAAGCAGACAGTTTAAAAATGCGTTTTCGCCAAGTCGATGCTTTGAACAAGCCCAGTCGACCTGAATTAATGTTGTACTGAATGTAGAATGAAACGCAGGAATCTGGAAAAGCAGATTTTTGTCGTTCATTCTTTCTTGCATCCAAGCCATATTTTTTTTAGCTTCTTCATAATGGCGGATTAAAAAGTCTTTTTTACCCGTGTGGCGATAATAGTCATAAATACAAATAATACGCCACGCAAAATAGTCCCATTGCCAAACCGTGCGGTTAAATTTATCGAATGTAGAAATACCAAGTGCCGATACCTCGTGCTTTAGGCTTAAAGAGGTATTTAATAAATCGCAGTTACCATATGCATAAATATCAATCATTGCATCAACTGCGCCATCGCCCGCAAAGAATAACATTTCGTTTCTCGGGCAGCTTTCGTATTCCTGATGCTTATTAACTAAAAGTGTATATTTTCCCATTTCCCATGCTTTGTTAAGCATTTCGTCCGAGCAGTTAAACCAGCCTTTTTCTGTTTCTGGGAACAAATCAAGACGAACCTTTAAGGCTTTAACCGATAAGTATTTTAAGTCACCGCTAAATACCAGCTTCATATATCGGAAGGCACGGCGACGGTGATTTCTGTAAAAGCTCTTTTTGGGGTCTAAATCTTCGGTTATTGCCAGTCTGTTTATAAAATATTCGTTTTCTTCGTTCGGCTCAAAATCCTCAACGAGTTCAGAATAGTCAAACATTGATTTTACTTTTACATTGCCGGATGCCTTATATTCAAACTCTGCAAAACCGACAACTAATCGGCTCATATCTACTATTAAATAGCACTCGTTGGTGCCGTCTTTTGCAGTATAGCAGCCGTCTTTTTCTATCATATCTGTGGATATAATGTTATCACAGCAAACAGCCTCAGGTCTTTTTTCGTTAGCGTATTTTGCGTATTCTTCGCCGGCTACGCTTAAAACCTCGCTTGGAATTTCTGGCTTATAGTTTTTTGTTTCCTGCCAGAATGCTGCATTTTTCCACATTGTTTCGTATTCTGCTTTTGTTACCTGCATTGTTTCTAAAACAGGAGTGTCGTCATCAGGATTTATTCTTTCAAAGCTTTTATCGGTTGCAATACATACCTTGCTTCCATCTTTTAAGCTTACTTCGAGCTCTAAGGCGGCCTGGTTTAACCAGTAGCCGCGCTGCTCTTTTGTATCACGTGCAAATTTCTGGAAATAGTGACCGCCTAAGATAAGCTCTAAAGTATTTTCGCCGTTGCGAAGCGATGATGTGACCTCGTGACAGTTTACACGTTCGGGATAACGTCCCGTTCCACTCGTGATAAACTCGCCGTTTAAGTAAACGGCACATACGCAATCTGATTCAAAGCGCACAACGGCACTTTCTATCTGTTTATCGAGTGTAAATGTCTTTTTAAAGCCACACCATTCGCTATCGCCACGTCTGGGTGCGGTAATCCAATTTATATTTGTATTTTTGTTAGTCATAAAGTTCTACCCCCACAGTAAAATATGATTTAAAATCTTTAAATTACCGCACCTTTATTTTTTAATTAATTTTTCTAAAGGTGAATAATTAGTTAAGGTCAATTGAACCTGAAAGCGGTTTAATTGTTGTTGCGTTTTCGAACAGGAATACACGAACGGTATTTGCTGCTGCAGCTTTTGTATAGCTAAATGACAATGTACCAGTTTCTGCATTTACGTTTTCAGCTGTGCTCGGTGTAACCTTAACGAGTTCGCCGCCTTCGTATTCTGCAATGAACAATGTGCTGCCAGCTAAAGCATCGGTAACGTTTGCAGTAACAGTCACGCCGTCTGCAGCTGCACTGAAGATAGATGCTTTGTATGCGCTGATTGCACCGTTCGGACCAACAACCGAGATTAAAGTATCCTCTTCGATTGTGTCTGTAACGTTTGTTCCCTTAAAGAAGGTAACACGACCGTCTGTGCTTGCTACTGCAGCAGCTGTTACACCTGCTTTAGCGGTAACAACGTTGCCGTTTACTGATGCGGTGTTAGCATCTTCTGTCTTTAATGTAGGAAGTGCAGATAACGCTGCTGCATCAGGCAGAACGTCTGTCTGATAAACATACAAGTCGTCGATTTCTGCTGATTTGCCTATCGCTGTATTACCAAAGCTTAATCTGAAGTCATTGTTTGCGTGCTCGGTCAAAGCTCCTGATGTTGGATGATAGTATGTGTTGTTCATACCATAACGGTCCTGAAGACGATCTGCCATAAAGCCTGCATCATTTGCAACACCGTTTACGTATGCATAGCCAACAGGGCATACCTTTGGTCTTTCGCTCATAGGAATAAGATCTTCTCTTGCAATAGTTCCGTTTTTAAAGTTTTTAGAATTTTCCCAAAGCTGAGTATAGTCGTAGTTTTCATCGAGTCCTGAGTAGTCAACATAAATAACTACGCTGTTCCACTCATTCTGCTTAAACTTAGTATAAGCTACAGGCGTCATAACATTACCACCGTTTGCAGTTCTTAATGCCAAACCTGTATCGTTTGTCGGTTTGTAGTTAAATTTAAGAACATAATATTTGCTGGTAACTTTGTTGTTTTTATCAACTGAAATTAAGCCACCGCCGTTAATATAGCTGTCTGTTCCTGCTACAATCTGTTCTAATTTTAATGTTTTGTCTGACACATCCTTACCCATCGAACCGTCAGCTGTTGTTACTTCAACGCCAGATGCATTTGATACACCAAAGCCGTTTTCTAACACGCCGTTTGTAAGAGTTTTTTCTACTTCTGCATTTGCAACTGTGTAGTATGCGTACTTTGAATCTTTTTCGATAACAATTTTATCGCCTGCATAAAGCTTAGCATTGCTTGCGATTTTGTTTTTGTATTCGCTATCTGTATAAGCTTTTACTGTGCAACCTGCGCCTGCTGCTGCCTGAACATCTGCAACTGTAGTGCCGATTTCAACACAAAGGTTTTCGCCATCTGCTGTAATTTTGTCTGTTGCTGTAACTGTCGGAAGAGCAGATAATGCTGCTGCATCAGGTGCTGTACCGGTCTGATAGATATATAAATCATCGATATATCCACCATTTGTTGCCGCATCGCCAAAGCCTAATCTGAATGTGGTATTAGCAACATTTGCTGTAACTTTATAAGGATTTGAAGAAGGATACCAGTATGTATTATACATACCAAAACGACCGTTAAGACGAGTTGGCATATACGGATTGACTACTTCTTCACCATTTACAAACACGTGACCCACAGGGAGTACATCAGCCTTTACGTCATCAGGAATTAACACTGTGGTTTTATCCGTTTTAGCGTATGTTTCACTACGTGTAAGAAGGTCATCATATACAGCCTGCATACCATTATCTGACGTAATCGGTTTAATTGCGCTGTAGTCTACATAAATAACTACGCTGTTCCATTTGCCAGCATCAAACAAGGCATTACCTACAGTATATATAACTGCATCATTATTCTCTGATCTTAAGAACAGCTTTGAATTGCTGTCTGCAGGCATATAGTTGAATTTAAGCACATAGTACTTTTTATTATCCGGAACAAGATGGTTTGCATCTGCAGCAGCAAGTCCGCCGCCACCAATATTACCTGCGCCATATACGTATAAAACCTTATCGTCTGCCTCTTTACCTGCAAAACCTGCAACACCTGGAGTGGTTGTCGGGAAAGAACTGGTAAAGGTTGTACCTATAGTTCCGTCGGTCATGCTCTTATACTGCAGTTCAACTGTATAGTATGCAAGCTTTGAATCTTTTTCTAAAACGATTGCATTGCCATTAGAAAGTTCAGCAGAATCTGCAAGAGCTGTTGCTAAAGTTTCGTCTGTATAAGCAGAAACTAAACCGCCTGCTGCTGCTTTTATATCTGCAACTGTTGATTTTACATTTATTTTTAATGTTTCGCCATCTACAGTATATTTGTCGCTTGCATCAGGCACAGGAGCTGCTGATAATGCTGCTGCATCAGGCTTTTCATTGGTCTGATAGATGTACAAATCGTCAATATATGCTGTTCCGTTTTTAGTTATATTAAATCTTAAGGTTGTGTCAGCAGAAGTTGCTGTAATTAACTTTCTGGTACCGTCTGCTTGGAGTGTAGGATAATAATATGTGTTCCACATACCGAATCTGTCCTGAAGACGATTTGTCATAAAGCCCGCTTCTGACAACACACCGTTTATATATACATAGCCTTTAGGGCAAACACTCGGTTTTTCGCTGTCAGGAATAAGCGGCGAGGTCAGGTTCTGGCTGTTTGACAAAAGTGTTGTATAGTCATAATTCGGGTCAATTTCACTATAGTCAACATAAATAACTACGCTGTTCCACTTGTCTAAATTAAATTTGTTTGATGTTATAGATGTTACAAGCGGATTGTTGTTACCTGTTCTTAAATTTAAGCTGGTGCCGTTTGCAGGTATGTAGTTAAACTTAAGCACATAGTACTTTTTAATAACGTTATTATCTTTATCTGTACCTGCTAAACCACCGCCATAGAAAAAGCTATCGTTAGGATTTGTGTACTTTAACACTGTGTCACTAGCTGCTTTACCTGCGAAGCCCTCTACCGGCTCAAGAGTTGTTGAGCCAACAGTAAATCCCTCAGGCAACACACCATCTGTCATAGTGTATGCATACTCAACGTCTGCGCTTGCAACTGTGCATACTGCCATAGGCATAAGCATTACAAGCGTTAAAAGAATACTAAGTATTTTTTTCATCAAAAAAACCTCCTGATAAATTTTAATACATTGGTATATTCAAATCAATCGGATTTTGCGAAAGAGTAAGCATTTTTACTCTTTCGCACATCCATTTTATAAACTGCAAGAACTTAATTATCTGCTCATATATCTGTCATATGCAGCCTGATAACATTTTTCGTACTGTTCAACGCCACGTTTAGCGAGTTCTGCCTGAAATTCTTCGAACTTGTCAAGAGGCTCAACACCCATAATGAATTTTGCTTCCATTTCATTTTTATAGGTTTTGATGCTTTCCATAGCTGTTGCGATTGATTCTCTTTCTTCTTCTGAAAGGTTAACTGTTGGCATTACATGGTCTTTCATATCTGTATCCATCCAGTTTGTTAAAGCTGCCTTCTGCTGTGGAAGCTGTGCGTACTGTTCCATGTATCTCTTATCCTGAACGAATGCACCCTCTGAATATGCTACTGTGTAACGAGCAAGAGCATCTGCCATTGAAAGTCCGTCAGGATTTTTTGTGATAATTTCAGCATATGTCGGGTAACCGTCTACAACATTGTAGCTTTCGCCCTCGATACCGAAGTTAAAGAGCATCTGACCTTTTTCTCCGTAGCCGTAGTCAAGGATTTTTGCACAAAGCTCTTTGTTTTTGCAATCTCTGGTGATTGCTGCCATTGTTGTTGTTACAGGAAGTGAATAGTGACCAAACTGTGCCTTGTCACCCTTATTTAATACAGGATATTTTGTACCTGCAAGGTCATAACCTTCTTCGGTTGCTGCCGCAATCCATCTGCCGATACCAGAACCACAGCTGCCTGCTGTTGCACCTGCTACACCGTTAATGATGTTAGAACGTACTGTTGCACCGTCGATTGATGCAAAGTCTGCATCTAAAAGTCCTTCAGAATACCACTGGTTCATCTGTGTAAGGAAGCCTTTGTATGCATCCTGTGCAGGACCGTATTTTACAACGCCGTTGTCAACATAAAGGTTGTCTGCGATGCCGTATGCACCAACGAACAAGCCGAATGCTTCGATGTTTGCCGCACTAACTGAAAGCGGGCTTTTTGCATTTTTCTTTTCTTTAAATGCTCTGAGCATTTCTGTCCATTCGTCGATTGTTTCAGGTTCTTCTAAGCCCAAATCTTTAAGCCAGTCTGCACGAACGATAGGACCTGCACTGGTTAAAAGATATTCATCACCACGGATGAACGGGAAACCAAAGTAGTCGCCATCGTCTGTTTTGAGCATTCTGTCGATTTCAGGATTTGCTTTAGCATATGCTGCCATATTCGGAGCATCTTTTTCTAAATCAAGTTTCTGAATGATGCCGGATGAGAGTGCTTTTGCAACTCCGCCCGGATATGCATTGTTCCATGCATATTCGATGATATCAGGAAGATTGCCCATAGCTACCATTAAGTTGAACTTTTCAGCAGCCTGACCCTGTGCCGGATGCTGATATTCGATTGTGACACCAAGGTCTTCCATAAGTTTTTTTGCAAACGGAGTTTCGCCAAGATTAGTTACTGTCTGCATTGCGTTACCGCTTAATGATACCCAGTAAGTAACTGTGTTTGCATCTTTTTCTTTTGCTACTTCTTTGCCGCCGTTGCCGCAAGCTGCAAGCATTGCCACGCAAAGCACTAAAGAAATTGCACGAACGAGTTTTTTAAATTTTGTGTTCATTTTTTTACCCTCCATTTAATTTATTGTTTATTTTTTTATTTTTATATGTATGCATTTAAGCCCTACACAAAATTTACTTTAATATAAGTATTTATTAACCCTTTACCGCACCGACCATTACGCCCTTTGTAAAGTATCTTTGAATGAAAGGATATACACAAAGAATCGGAACAACCGAAACGATGATTACTGCATATTTAACGGTTTCGCCAACAAATGATGCATCACCTACGCCTACATCCATTGCATTTACCATTGATGCTGTGTCGTTGTCGATTAAGATTTCTCTTAAGATTAACTGAAGCGGGAATTTTGCTCTGTCGGTTAAATAGAGCATTGCATTAAACCATGAGTTCCAATGAGCAACTGCATAATAAAGGCAAACAACTGCGATTGTTGCTTTACTAAGCGGAATAATTATCTGCCACAGGACTCTTATGCTTGATGCCCCGTCGATTTTTGCCGCCTCTTCTAAGCTGTCAGGAACGGCTGCAAAGCCTGTTCTCATAACTATCATATTATAAGTGCTTATTGCACCCGGCAGAATTACTGCCCACAAGGTATTTTCAAGACCTAACTGAATGATATTTAAATATGTAGGAATAAGTCCGCCGCTAAAGTACATTGTAAATACGATAATTACAGTTAAAACCTTGTTAAACATTACATTTTTTCTTGAAAGCACGTATGCCGCCAGGCAAGTCATTACCATATTAAGTGCCAAGCCGAAAACCAAAATGTAAAGTGTGTTTCCGTAGCCATTTAATATCATCGGATTTTTTGCCATCAGCTTGTATGCCGTAAGCGAAAAGTTTTTAGGCCACAGCAAAAGGCCTGTATGCGCGCTTAAAAGTCTTGCATCTGAAAAAGATGCGCAAACTACGTGCCACATAGGATAGAACATCACAATCATCATACAAATCATAAACAGAAAATTGAAGACGTCGAAAATCCTTTCGCCCTTGCTTATTTTTATAGCATTATTTGTTTTTTTCATCAGATTTTCACCTCCCCAAATTCTACCACAGCGATGTATCGGAAAACGTTGCCGATAACTTGTTCATTACTATAATCATTAAGAAGTTAATTGCTGAGTTTAAAAGACCAACCGCCGAGCTGTATGACCAGTCTTGCTGCTCTAAACCTACACGATAGTTGTAACTGAGTATAACGTCACTTGTTTCATATATAAGCGGATTGTATAAAAGAATAATCTTTTCGTATCCTACGCTCAATAAGCTACCCATTCTTAAGATGAACATTATAATTATTGTTGGCGCTATACCCGGCAGAGTTACGTGAATAACTCTTTTCCATTTGTTAGCTCCGTCAATTCTTGCCGCCTCGTAAAGCTCCTGGTCGATAGCCGACAGCGCTGCTATGTATATAATTGAACTCCAGCCGATCTGCTGCCATATATCAGACAGTACATAAATCGGAACAAAGCATTCAGGTCTGCTTAAAAGACCAACCTTTTTATCACCGATTAAGGTAACCAGCTGATATATAATTCCGCCCTGGCTTACAAAGGTTTTAACAAGTCCGCAAACGACAACCAGTGATATAAAGTGCGGAAGATATGATATCGTCTGTGCTACCGACTTAAATTTTGGCATTTTCAGTTCGTTAAACAAAAGCGCCAGAATTATCGGAGCAGGAAATCCGAACACTATACTTGATATACTGATTGTAAGTGTGTTTCTTAAAATTCTTACAAAGTCAGGATTTGCAAAGAATCTTTTAAACTGATAAAAACCCACCCACGGACTACCGAAAACTCCTAAATCAGGTCTGTACTCTTTAAATGCTATTAATGCACCGTACATAGGTTTATAGCAAAAGATAAGATAGTATGCCAAAACAGGTAAAATCAGTATGTAAAGAGGATAATTTCTTCTGATGTCTGATTTTAATCTGTTTTTAAAGCTGAGCTTATCATCTGCCGCCGCACCATTACTTAATTTTAACATTTTAAATTTTTACCTCCTGTTCGTTGCAGCTATAACGGATTTATACTATTTTAAAAAAGTATATACTTTTCTGCCGTGTATTTTTTTAACTGTGCTGCTGCTGTATTCCCAAACACTTAATTCCACTTTATTTCCGCCTGAAACAGATGAATAATCAAATGTATGAGTTCTTTCTCCGCAGGCTACGGAATAAACTTCGGTTACTTTATCTACTGCCTTATTACCGTCCCATATTGATGCTATTAAAAGCACTTCTTTTGTGGCAGTTCCCTTGTTAACAAATAATATTTCGGCTTTGCTGCCGTTGCCCGTTGCTTCGTATTCAAGCGCTTCGCCCTGCGTTCTGAAAACTGCCGTTGTCGGCTTATAAAGATTTTGCTTTGAGTTTGCCTTTGCATTTTTGTTAATCTCGAAAGTATAGCTTGTAAAGCTTTCAAGACCGCTTACATTTGCCGTTACGGTTTTTTTATTCGCATCATAAACAACTGATGTTATATTCGCTTTGATACCGTCGCCATCATATATGCTTACAGCATCTGTGCCTATTGAATCAATCTTTTGCGAAAGCGTTGCCACTATTGTTTTTGTGTTTATCGGAACTTCGTTTTTTATGTCTGTCTTGCCATCAAAAGCCAGCTCTGTAATTTCAGGCACGGAATAAAACTTGATTGAATCAATGTATATTGTGCCTTCGGCATCTTTTATAACATCTATTCTGAACTGGTCAACCGAGCAAATCTCCCACGATGCCAATTTACTAAAATCAACCTCTACTGTTTGCCAGTCAGAATAATACTTGCCGTCTTCTTCGTTTAATGTTGCCTGATAATTACCGTAAAGCTGACGGGCACTTGATATGCCATACGCCTTGCCGGATGCATCTTTACCGTTATAGTAAAGTGCAAAACGAGGTGCTAGGTTACCACCGTTAAAGGTAGGTGCTACTCCGTCTATCTTTACTTTCATTTCCATTTTATAAAACTGTGATATGTCAAAATCCACAGCCATTATCATATCTCCGCTAGATGCCTTGCCACTGCTGTTGTAAGCTGCCTCGGAAACATATTTTAAAAGACCATCTTGAGTGCTTAAGGTTATTTTTCCTTCTTTTTTAATGTATCCGTCTACATCATTGTCAAAGGTATATTCGATGTGCTCATCACCAACAGTAACAAAATCACTTTGTGGTGGCTGCTCGGTCGGTGCAGCCGTTGGTGATTGAGTAGGTTCAGCAGATGGTTCTGCTGTTGGCTCCGTAGTCGGTGCCGTTGTTGGCTCTGCCGTAGGTTCTGCTGTTGGCTCTGTTGTCGGCGCTACTGTCGGTATCTCAGTAGGCTCAGGCGTTGCAGGAGGCTCGTTATAAAGCTCTAACTTGTCAATATAAAGAGTTCCTGATGAGTTTTTAAGCGGGTCGATTCTAAGATTGCTTATAGTCGCCTGTGACCATTTTGAAAGTGTCGAAAGGTCTATTACATATTCCTGATACTCTTGATTTGAAAACTTGCCTTCGCTTTCTGTAAGACCTGTAAATCTTATTCTTTTGGCTCTTGCCTCTGCCTCGGTATAAGCCGTCTCGGGATTTGATTTATCTGCACCTATGTAATATAAAGCAAATTGATATACATCGCTGTCACCAGCCGACTCGACCTTTGCTCTTATTTTTAATCTGTTATAGTACTCACCGTCTACATTATCGAGCGGTAAATACATACAGCCTGTGTTTACTCTGTCATCGACAATTGTGGGTGTCGATACGCACTTTAAATTGCCGTTTTCTAATGAAACTGTAAGCAAATTTCTCGGTGCTGCCACAATTCCGCCGATATCTTCGCTAAAATCCAAAACTATCGGGGCAGGCTCTGCCTGCGAGTTATATGCTATAACATTTTTATCGGCTATAGCCACATTTGCTGCGCTGTCTGCAAAGCACCACGAGCTTTGACAAATAACAGTTGCAATACTCAAAAGCAAGGCTATTGTTTTTTTATTCATTTTTATGTTCCCTCCTTACTCTTACTTCGATAAGTTTTCTGCATTGACCTTATCTGCTACAATAAAATCCAAAATATTTTTAACTTCTATGCCGCTGTCAATGTTATATGACTTGCCGAAATTCTTTTTAATATTAAGGCTTAGCATCGTTAAATAATGCTTCGCAGAATCTTTATCTTCTGTTTTAACAGCCTGATTTTCTTCACCCTCTGGCACCTGCATTGCATATTCTGCACTGCGTATTGCTTTTTCGATGTAATCAAAAGCTGTGTCTGTATTGCCCTCTAGGGTTGCCAAAGCCGAAAGCAGAACGCCTGCGTTTACTATTGCGTTATCTTTTGTTGCCTGTTTAAATGCGCTCCATCCGTTAGATTCAGTCGATGCCGCCGAAATTCTTCCGTAAAGACCGCCTGCTAATGTGTTTAAACTCTTTTCGCCTGTTACCTTTAGCGCAAGCTCTCGCTGCTCGGGTGTAAATGAGTGATAAAACCAATCATAACCAATCGCCAGTCCGATTGCCGCCTTGCCTGCATCAGAAATGTTTGATGTGTTAAAATCAGGTGCTTCTAATGCTTTTTTAAATTGCTCATATGCGGCATCAGCATATTTTTGTTCGTTAGTCATATGATATGCCAAACCCAATGAGGTAAAGCGCTTTATCATCTCTTCGCCTAACTGATGCTTGGTTTTATCAAGCCACATTGTATAATCTGCCGGCTTTTCTTTAAGATATTTATCTGCCAAATTTATGCATTCATTAATTTTTACTGTTAAGCCCGCATCAGTATTTTCAGCAAATTTTTCTTTTAGCTTTAAAAAGTCTTCTGCCGAAAAATAAAGTCTTGGATGCTGAGAAAATCCGCTATCACCCGATGATGCTATATAATCGGTCTTTAAACTTTGGGCATGGGGTCTTATGTATCTTAAATATGTATCTAAAGTGTCGATATCATTACTCTGCGTGCATTCTGTCTGCACCGCTCTTTCGCTTTGATTTATCCAGCCCTCTGTATCAATATTAAGCTCTCGGTCAGTAAATAAAAGTGTGCCTGTTTTAAACCACCATACGTGCTTGCCTGCGGCATCCTTTGCAAACTGTCTTACAGGAACATACATTTTGCCGTTTTCGCTTTTAGGAGTATATTCCAGCTTAAAGGCTTTGCCGTCTTTTAAAGTTACTGTTCCGTCGGCTTTTACAGTTATATCACCAGTAATTTCGCCATTTTCATCTTTTAAATTAAGATTAAATGCTTTGTTTAAGGTATCTGCCGTTACGTAATACTGCTCTGTGGATTTATCGTAAATGCCTTTTTCGCTAAGCTCGGTTTTTGCTCCGTCTTTATAAAGAGTGTTGCCAAGTGCGTGCATACCGATTTTATCCTTTAAAAAGTCAATTACGTTTTCATCTGCCGATATAACAGCCGTTTTAGTTTCTTTGCCGTCAACAATCGGCTTTGCAAGACCTGTTACGTTAAAGTTATCAATATAAAGGTCGCCGACTACTGATGAATAGTTAAGGTTTACTCTTACAGTATTGAACTGACCCATATTGGCATTTAAGTTTTTGTCAGAAAGAATTTTCTTTCCGTCGATATAAACGTCATACTTTTTGGTGTCAAGATTCATTGCCCACAAAAGATGAAACCACTTGCCCTGAGTAACCACATCTGAAACAGTTGTGCCACCTCCGTATACTGAGCCGTCGGCATTTATGTTAATGTTGGTATCTAAGCTTCTGCCCGTTGTTTTGCTGTCACGAACTAAAAAGTTTATATCCTGAAGAGTATCGGCTTTAAAGTCGCCCTCCATTTTAAGATATTTATAACTAAAATCGCTGTCAGCCTTAACAAATGGAGGTATGCTGGTTTCTATCTGAAAGAAACAGTCGTTTGAATTGTCGTTTCTTTTCATATATATATGGTCTGTTCTGTCAGGATTTTGATAGTTATTAAGTCTTGTTGTTACTATCTGATTTGTTTTAGGTGATGCCGTAAAGTTTTTATATACAGGTGCGCCTGATGTGTAGCATTCTCTGTTATCAAAAAAAGTCAGGTCACCGCCGAATTCCTGTTGCTTGATAATATCTACAATTTCGTTTTTAAAGGCAGATTCTTCGATACTGTTATCAATTTTTGAGCCTTTATAGCATCTTAAATTGTCGATATAGCACGAGTTACCTGCCGATTGTCTTATTACAACAAGCGGCTCGAGTGTAACGTTTGCCATGCCCCAGTTAGAAAGCGCTTTTCTTCCGTTTATGTAATAATCGCAAACTGTCATTTTTTTAACCACTACGGTTATTTGCGTATAAACATTTTGCTTAAGTGTTCCTATCTTTTTACCGTCGTGCGTGAAAATTGAGTTATTTTTCACTTTAAAAAGATTAATGTCATTGCTTGCCGATGCAGCCTGACTTGCGGTGCTGCCAAAGGTAAGATTAACAGGCTGACTGTCTGCCATAATATCGATGCTGTAAACTACATCATCTGTGTATTCTGCATCTATTCCATTTGCAAAAACCGATGTTTTAGAGTCGTTCTTTTTTAAATACAAGCCTTTATTGTTAATGCTTGTAGCCGCTATTACCGCTTTACCATCAGTTATTGTCAAGCCGTCAACATCTATCTGGTTTGTTGCAATATCATTAAACGTCAGGTTAAGCTTGTATTCGTCTTTGGCTTCTAACGCAAGCGCCGAAGCCGACGGCAATACCATTGCAAGCGATAGCAGCATAGAAAAAACTGATTTTGAGGATTTGTTCATTCTGCTACCCCCTATCTGATTATAAATGCGCTTTTGGGTATGCCAAAGTCTGAACGCAGATATATGGTATCGGCATTTTGGCCGTAACCTTTGTAAGTGCGAATATCTGAAAGTCTTATTGTTCTTATTGTTCCTGTTTCTTTATAGTAGCAGGCAATATTTTCGTTAATTGAATATGGTCTTAAGTTATCGAACGAAAAATCTGTTAAATCAGCATTTTGTTCTGCATCCATTTTTCCGTTTATAACGATACTGTTTGTGCCTGTGTTATAAACCTTGCCAACAACAAATGCCAGATTGTTCTGCGCATCATTTAAGTCAAATCTCGCGCCGCCTTCTTTGTCGCTTACGAGTTTGCCTGAAGAATAGTCGTAATCGACATATACTTCTTTAACCACACCGTCAGATACAGTAAATCTTACGATATCGCCAGGAACTAAAGTCTTTTTGCCCGATGTTTTTTTAACTTCTACCGTATTTGGCATAAACAGGGTTTCGAACTGGTTGTTAGACCAGCATTGCAGTTTTACGCCCTCTTCGTCACCCGAAATTGCTTTGGTAACCTTTTCTATCATATAGCTTACGTTATATGCTACCATTGCTTTTTTAGAGCTGTCATCTGTGTATATGATAACGAATGCCGCATTGCCGCTTTCGTCAACATCATATGCATCAAAGGTATAATACTGGTTGCTCGATAGTGTTGAATATGCTATCTGCTCGTAATTGCTTTCGTCGTCACGCTCTGAAACATCTGCAGGCACTGCAATAATTTTTGATGTTCTTAGCATTACCTTTGACGGAAAGCCGCCGTCTCTGTATCTTGTGTTGATTTCTTTTTTGAAGTATCTGGTTAAAGAGTTTTGTGTATCTAAAACCTTGTCAAAGTTATTTACATCATCACTTGCAAAATCAATAGCATTAACAAGTCCGTCTTCGTTTACAGAATATTTAATAACTAAAGCTGTCTGGTCGACATCTTGATTAGCCTCTGCAACTTTAGCTGAGATATAGCTATATGCTTTGTCGTAATCAAGCTTTTTAGAGCCGCCATCTGCCATAATTTTTTCGCTGAGTGTCATTGTTTTAAAGGTACAGTCTTCTGCTAAAACCTTTATGTCAGGCTTTCTGTCAAGGCCCATAGCCGCTCTGTCTATGCCTAAAAGCACACCATAATTCATTTCTGCAAAAGATTTTATAAGGCAGGCAAGCTCGCCGTGAACACCAACAGCCGCATTGATTCTGTCGCCTGCTGATATAAGTCCGCTTTCGATATAGCCTTTTTCAAAATCCTTTGACATTTTGTATATTTTATTATCAATTTCAATTTCGCCAGTTCCGCTGTGAATGGCAGTTATAAGTCCTGCCGCAGTATCTGACATAATAATAAGCTCATAAACCTTGCCGTCTGCCGATGCTTTAACTGCAACAGCCGCATCTTTTACAAGCTCGTAAATTTCTTTTCTGTTGCCGTCTTCATCACGGATATATGCAACGTGGTCTTTATCGTCAGTAAAATCTAAAAGCTCGCTTGGAGTTTTAAATGCAATATATCCCTCTACATAGTCAACACTTGTGATAACGCCGTATTTATAAGAGTTTACAAAAATATATTCATATTCGTCATCGCCGTTATTGCTTAAAAGTCTTATTGATGCGCCTATGTCGTTTAACATATAGTCTTCTAATGCCGCTACTCGTCTGCCGTTATAAATTACTTTATAGGCAGGGTCTAAGTCTGCGGTTTTAAGCTTTTCGTCAACGTAATATTCAACGCTGTCGTTATAGATTCTGTCAAAGCTCTCTTTATAGATTGTCATTTCTTCGTTGCCGTTTGGAATCAAGAACGAAACCTTGTTTAAGTTTGAGCTGTTATTTTCACAATAAGCGACAACATTCATTCCTAAAAGAGCAATGTCAGAGCCATCGTACATATATTCTACACCGTCAATCGCTATTTTGCCGCTGTCTTTTTTAAACGGAGCATCCATAACAATTGAGTTATGCTCGGTTGCTGTTACAACGCCCTCTACGGGATATACGTCATATATGGTTTCTAAATAAGTTTCTTTTTTGGTTTTGTAGTCAAAGCCTTCGCCTACTGCTACCAGCTCGAAAGTGGGAGAAAGCATAAAATTGTAAAGAAGAATTGTTGCATCTGCTGCAGAAACCGCCTCGCTGTATGATACATTTAAATCGTCAAGCAAGTCGATGCGTGCAGCTACTGTTAAATATCCTGTCGGAAAGCCGCCTTTTGTTTCAGCAAGGTCTGAATAATTTGCCGCAACAAGAATAATTTTTAAAGCCTGCGCATATGTAATCTGTGCATCAGGATTAAAGTTATCAGCCTTCGAAATCCAGCCCTTGTTATATGCCGCATTTATTGCGCCTGCATATTCGCTGTCTAAACTGACGTCTGCATATATTGTCGCACCGCTTATTTCAGGTATTGCCATAAGCTTTGTTGCGCCCTTTACAAACTCTGCTCTTGTTAAAAATTTTTCTGGCACTTCTCCGAAAACGGATTCGTTTAAAATGCTTTTTACTAAAGAAAGCGCCTTGTCATATGCCTTTATGTTATATTTAACGACAGTTTCTGTTGTTTCGTTATTGGCAAAGGATGTAACACTTACTGATAAAACCATTAATAAAGCAATCAGTAATGATAATATTCTTTTCAATGCCATTACTCCCTTCTGTTACTGTATGTAATCGCAGGCTCTTGCCAAAAGTGCTGCAGCCTGTCCTCTCGTTGTGTTATCTGTCGGAGCAAACTCTCCGTTATAGCCT
>JAFQAG010000187.1 GCA_017416985.1 Clostridia bacterium | reverse complement strand
CGGGACGTATATGCATCTCTTCGCCATATTTCCAGTAAGTATCAGCAATATTTATAAATCGCTCGTGTGCATCTTTAGATTTTGCCCACGCCTTTGCCTGCTCTAAGGTAACGGTGCTTTCGCCCTCGATATTTGTCATACCAGATGTCGTAGCAGGCTTGTCGCTTTTAATATTCGTTGCACGATAAATAGCAACTGCTGTTTCTGCTCGGTTAACGATTGACTTAGGGCGCAAAAGATTATTAGAGCCACTCATTAAATTGTTCTCTACGGCTGCTGCAAGATGTGCTGATAAGTCAGGTGCGGTATCATTAAAATCTGCATATTCTGAAAGCGAAGAGCTGTCAGAATTAAGGGGCAGATTAAGAGCGTTTACTAAAATTGCGGCAAGCTCTTCACGAGTGACGGGCATATCGGGCAAAAATTCATTAATTGCGCTGTCGGCGCTTTTAGGAAAAATATCTTTAACTGCTTCTACATAATTGAAAGACCAGCGCACAGACGGCACATCAATAAAGGTCTGTGTGCTAGAAGTATCGTGTTTTATATCTAATGCAATTACCAGCATTTTTGCAAGCTGCTCACGGCTTACCTGAGCTTTAGGAGAAAACACATTTTCTTCAATTCCGCTTATTGCACCCTTTTTTACAAGGGCATATACAGCCTCGTTTGCCCAGCTAAAGCTTTCAGATAAATCGTTAAATGATAAGCTTGCAGTTTCTTTTACTGACATATCTGTAATGGGTTCATAAGATGCCGCAACAAAAATTGTAGTTACTATGGCCAGAAATATAAGTCGTTTAAACATTTAAAATCCTCCGCTAAAAAATACTGTCGCCGCTTGTCCGACGACAGTAAATTATATGATATTTTAAAGTAAAATATTACGGCTATTCTTTAGAATACGCCTTTTTTATATTGGTTAGCCCTAAAATATAATCGGTTGACACATCATAATATTTTGCAAGAGCAATAAGTATTTCAATAGGCAGTTGTCTTTGACCGTTTTCGTACTGTGAATAGGTATTTTGTCTTATGTGCAGAAACTCTGCAAGTGCTTTTTGTGTTATATCCATATCTTCGCGCAGGTCTTTTAATCTCATTATATCAATCCTTTACATTTTATGAGATTATTATATGTTATCACAAAACGAGATATTGACATTTATCACAAAATGAGATAATATAATTAAAGGTCGTACTAAAGGAGCGCAAACTATGAATTTAATTAAATGTGGCATACTTTTAATTTTGGCAGGAATGTTGCTTTTTTTGTGTTGTGTTCTTCTTTTGCTGCTAACCGTTTTAAAAAGGAAAGTTTTAAGTCTAATGCTAATTAAAGCAAAAGGTCTGACGTTGAACGTTAAGTTAAAAGACGGAACAGATGCGTTTTTTTATTCAGATGAAGAGGGGATATATATTAAAGAAAACGAAAGTGAATATTTTAAGGGGATTTTAGTGATAAAAAGAGATTGCAGCAAATAGCTGCAACCTCTTTTTATTAATCAATCAAATCGCATATATTATTTGAAAATTCAACTGGGTCATCTACTGAAAGGCCGTCAATTAAAAGTGCTCCGCCGTATAATACCTCGGTATATTTTTTCAGCTTGTCCTTATCCTTTTTGAGCATATCGGTCAGCTTGTTAAATATCGGGTGGTTTACATTTATTTCTAAAATACGTTCGGCTCTTACCTTGTTGTCGGTAGGCATTGCGTTTAACACCTTTTCCATTTCGATAGAAAGTGCGCCCTCGCTTGTTAAGCATACAGGATGTGTTTTAAGTCTTGTTGATGCTTTTACATCTTTTACTTTACCTGACAGGGCATCTTTCATAAACATAAATAAATCTTTGTTTTCAGATTCTTTTTGTTCTTCATCTTTTTTGCCCTCGTCATCTATGCCTAAGTCGCTTGCAGAAATAGATTTAAACTCTTTGCCCTCAAATTCACGCAGAATCTGGATAGCAAATTCGTCAACATCTTCGGTAAAGTACAAAATTTCGTATCCTTTATCGGTAACAAGCTCTGCTTGCGGTAATTTTTCTATTTTGTCAACACTTTCGCCACCTGCATAATAGATGAATTTCTGGTCTTCTGGCATACGCTCAACGTATTCAGCAAGGGTTACGAGTTTCTTTTCTTTTGATGAACAGAACATCAATAAATCTTTTAAAAGGTCTTTATCCTTGCCAAATTCGTTGTATATACCAAATTTTAACGGACGAGCAAAGGCTGTATAGAATTTTTCGTATTTTTCACGGTCATTTTTAAGCAGATTTAAAAGCTCACTCTTGATTTTTTTCTGCAGATGATTTGCAATAACCTTAAGCTGACGGTCGTGCTGCAAAATTTCTCTTGAAATGTTAAGAGATAAATCAGCAGAATCTACAAGTCCCTTTACAAATCCAAAGCAGTCGGGCAACAGGTCAGCACACTTGTCCATAATCATAACGCCATTTGCATAAAGCTGCAGACCCTTTTCGTATTCCTTGGTATAATAGTCAAACGGTGCGTGTGCAGGAACATATAAAAGAGCCTTATAGCTTGTAACACCATCAGCGCTGGTGTGTATTGTTAAAATCGGGTCTTCAAAATCATAAAACTTTTCTTTATAAAAGCTGTTGTATTCATCTTCGCTAAGTTCAGATTTGTTTTTGCGCCAAATCGGAATCATTGAGTTTAAGGTTTCGTCCTCTTTGTATGTTTCGTATTCGGTCTGCTCGTTTTCGTCAGCCTTTGGCTTGGGTCGGCTCTTGGTTACGAGCATTTTAATGGGATAGCGGATATAGTCAGAATATTTTTTAATAATTCCTCTTAAGCGAAATTCTTCTAAAAATTCGTCGTAGTTTTCGTCTTCGGTGTTATCCTTTAGCTTTAAAATTATTTGCGTACCAACAGAATCTTTTTCGCAAGGCTCGATTGTGTATCCGTCTGCGCCAGATGATTCCCATTTGTTAGCGCTGTCATCGCCAAGCTTGCGGCTTTTAACAATTACAGTATCAGCAATCATAAAAGCAGAATAAAAGCCTACACCAAACTGACCGATAATATCGGCATCTTCGCTTATTTCGTGCTGCTTTTTAAAGTCTAGCGAGCCGCTTTTTGCGATTGTTCCTAAGTTAGTTTCAAGCTCGTCGGCACTCATACCGATACCTGTGTCGGTTATGGTGATGGTGCGTGCCTCTTTGTCTGTATCTATTCTGATATAATAATCTTCACGGTTAAAGGTCAGATTATCGTCGGTAAGCGCACGGTAATATAATTTGTCAATAGCGTCGCTTTCGTTCGAAATAAGCTCACGCAAAAAAATCTCTTTGTGAGTATAAATAGAGTTAATCATTAAATCCAAAAGACGTTTGGATTCGGACTTAAATTGTTTTTTTGCCATTTTAGGTCAGCCTCCTGAGTAAAAAATTCTCGTTAGCACTCGCAAAAGAAGAGTGCTAAATATATTTTAGCACAAATAGGTAAAAAGTCAAATTAACAATTTATGAACAAATCAGGGATAAAAAAAGTCCAGAACGAGCAAAACAGTAAAAGTAAGTGGCTATTGCTAAAAGCAACAGCCACTTGAAGATTAATAACGATAATCGCAATCGCAATCACAATCCGAATCGTGATGGTCGTGTTCGCAACCGCAATCGGAAACTGAATTATTGTTACAGCCGTTATCATTCATCTGACGCAGCATATAGCATACACGGTCACGTGCAGCTTCAGCAGCGGCGGCACACTGAGCGGCTCTTTGTGCTGCGCTTTCAGCTGCACATACGGCAGAATCTGCGTTTTTAACGATGCGGGCAGCATTTTCAGCAGATGCTTCAGCCTCGCAGGCTGCCTGAGCGGCAGATTTAGCTGCATATTCAGCGGTACGAACTGCCTCACGCACCTCGTTTGCGCTTAAGGTGCTGCAACCGCGAGAGTTGCCGCAACCTAAAAAACAATTACACATTGTTAAAACCTCCATTTAATAAATTTTTTGTTACATTTCATTATATGTCGAATTGTGGCGGAGGTTACTTTTAAAACAAATTTTTAAAAATGTGTAAAAGTACTGTCAAATTTATGAAAAATGTGTTATACTAAAAATGAAAAATTAAAAAATGTGATTGTAGGGAACGGATTCATCCGTTACGAAAGATTTTTATTTAATATTTTAAAATAAAAGGAGGCTATTAAAATGGACAAATTCTTTTCGGATATTAAAAAAACGTTCGGTGGAGCGGTAAAAAAATCGGGTGAGGTTGTAGAGCTTACCAAGCTTAAGCTTGCAATTGCCGACACTAAAAGTGAGCTTAAAGCAAAGTTTTGCGAGCTGGGCGAGATGTTTTATAAAGAGCAAAAGGGCGAAAGCGCAGACTTAGAATTATCGGAAGATATTATTATGCAGATTGACGAGTTAAAAGAGGTATTAGATGCGCAGGAGTCAAAGCTTGCATCTTTAAAAAAGCAAAAGATTTGCCCGAATTGCAGCAGCTCAATTGATGCAGATGCAAAATTCTGCAGCCGTTGCGGCGAAAAATTTGAAGATGATGAATATGATGAGGAATATGAAGTAGTAACGGATG
>JAFQAG010000186.1 GCA_017416985.1 Clostridia bacterium | reverse complement strand
CCGGAGAGTATTCGGCAAAGTTTTTAAGCATTTTTAGTCCTGTTTCGCCACTCTTTTCCGGATGAAACTGGCAAAGAAAAATGTTGTCTTTTTCAATCAATACATGTGGATGTATGCCGTAATGTGTTGTTGCAACAACAGTTTCGGGTTCTTCTGCCTCTAAATAGTATGAATGAACAAAGTATACAAATGGATTTTCGCCTAAGCCCTTTAAAAGAACTGACAGACGTTTAACTTCAAGAGAATTCCAGCCGATTTGCGGTATTTTAAGTCCCATATCATCAGAAAAACGACGAATTTTACCCTTTAATATACCTAAACCCTCGGCATCGCCCTCTTCGCTGAATTCATACATCATCTGCATACCTAAGCATATACCTAAAAAGGGCGTTTTAGCCTCTATTGCGGCTTTAATTGGCTCAACTAAGTTGTGTGCCTTTAAACTATCCATAGCATCTCGAAAAGAGCCTACACCAGGCAAAACGAGCTTTTTAGCAGATGCGATTTTTTTGGGATTAGATGTTACATCAACATCGTATCCTAAATATAAAAATGCCTTTTCAACACTGCGCAGATTTCCTGCACCATAATCTATAATAGTAATTGTCATATGTTCCTCCGTTATTGATTTGGCAACAGTTTTTTAATTTTATCAACCAAATCGAGTATTCTTTCGCGTTCCATTTTCATACTTACACGGTTTACAACGAAACGGGCAGAAAGGTCACATATTTCTTCCAAAACAACCAGACCGTTTTCTTTTAAGGTTTTTCCGCTTTCAACAATATCTACAATAACCTCTGATAAGCCAACAAGCGGAGCAAGCTCAACAGAGCCGTTAAGCTTGATTATTTCAACTGATTGTTTTTTCTCAAACTGATAATAGTTTTTTGCAATGTTTACATATTTTGATGCAACACGAATATGACTCATTCCGTCAAGCTTTCCTGAAAGCTCACTAGGTCCTGCTACTGCCATTTTACAAGCTCCAAAGCCTAAATCTATCATTTCGTATAAATCCTTGCCGTCCTCTAATAGCGTATCACGACCAACTACGCCGATATCTGCCGCACCGTATTCAACGTAGGTGGGCACATCAGATGCCTTAACAAGTATAAACTTAAACTTGTTCTTTTCGTCTGTAAAAATGAGCTTGCGTGATTTTTGTCTAAGCTCGTCTACCTCTAAGCCTGCCTGCTCTAAAAGGTCAACGGTAAGCTCTGCTAAGCGACCCTTTGCAAGCGCAATTGTTATATATCTCATATTATCCTCCATATGCTAGTGATGATGTCCGTGCTCGTGATGGCAACCACAGTCACAGTCGTGGTCGTGCTCATCTTCTGTTAAAAGCTCGTCTAAGGTTGTATAGTCATTTGTATCTTCGATAAGATTATAAACACAAACCTTGCCATCATCTTCAATTTTAAATATGCCCTGAACGTTGGTAGCTTTAGCATAAGCTACGGCATTTTCATAGCTATCATCGCTTAAGTATTGTTCTGCTACATATCCTTCATTTCTGAGTGCGGTTAAAAGTGCAAAGCACCAAACAGGATTGCTTCCGAAAATTAATGCATCAGAGCCAAGTGCTGAATCAAGCAGATTCTGTCTTGTAAGCACGCTGACTAAGCGGTCTGTTCCTATTGCCATACCAACAGCAGGAATTTTAGTACCAAATTCTGCGGTTAAGTCATCATATCTGCCGCCTGAGCAAATAGGAAAGCCCACACCGTGAGTAAAGCCTTTAAAAATCATACCTGTGTAGCAGTTAATACCTTTTACTAACGACAAGTCGATTGAAATATACTTTTCATATCCGCATTCAGAAAGTATTTTATAAATATTTTTAAGATTTAAAAGCGCATTTTTTGATTTTTCACTCAAAACACTTTCATCAATTTTGTCTAAAATATCAATCTCACCGAAAAGGGTAGGGAGCTTGATTAAAATATCGAAAATCGGCTCAGAAAGATTAAGAGTTTTTAAATAATCCTCTAAAGCTAAGGTGTCTTTTTTGTCGATAAGACGGCGAACGTGCTCAGCATCGTCGTCAGATAACTGTGCCTGCTCTAAAAGCCCTTTAAAGAACTCAACCTGACCTATTTCAATTTGAAAGGTTTCAAGACCGCTTGCAAGTAAAGCTTCCATAGCGCAGAGAATAACCTCGCAATCCGCCATATCGTTTTTAGCACCAATAAGCTCAATGCCAGACTGACAAAATTCTCGCTGAACAGAAGAGTAGCTGTCTACATAACGAAAAACCTTGCCGCTATACTGCATACGGAGCGGAAAAGGTCCGTTAGGCAACTTTGTTGCAACCATTCGCGCGAGTGATGTTGTAACATCGGGGCGCAAAACCATAATGCGTCCTTCTTTATCGAAAAATTTATATAAAATTTCTTGCTCCATTTTACTGCTTGGAGTGTCGTATGCATCATAAAACTGCATAACGGGTGTTTCTACAACCTGATAGCCATAGCTAGAAAAAACGTCAGAAATAGCATTTTCGATTGAGGTCTTTTCTGCGCATTGCTTTGGCAAAAGGTCGGTTGTTCCTTCGGGGGTGTACAATCTCCAGTTTGACATTTGCTACATACCTTTCTGTATATAATTCAAATTTATGCATATTAATTCATTCTTTATTATAGCGCAAGAATACAGTAATTTCAACATATTAAAGGAATTTTTTTGAAAAATGTTGATAAATTATTTAAAATGTGGTAAAATAAATTTGCCAAACAAAGTTGAATAATTTTTTGCGATAAAGGGTATGCTTTTTTTGAACCTTTAGGTAAAAATGCATATGCTCTGTTTTCATATCCTTTTATCGTGGAATGAACTTTGTTTGGCGACAATTGGAGCTTGCGTTTTTCATGCGTCAGCTTCGGTTGGCGCATTTTTTAAATAAAAAGGTTAGGAGAATGTCTATGAAAAAATTTATGAAAGTTGTATCACTTATTTGCGTCATGTTGGTTTTGTGCCTTGCCCTGCCTGTTTTTACTAGCACAAATGCGGTCGGTGAACGTGTTGGAATTGATTGTTATTATAACAATGACGGGGATGCAGAGGCGGCTCTTGCTTTCAATAATTTTACATATGATTTTAAGGCTTATTTTGCTATATATGATGATAGCGGAAAGTTAGTTGGAATATCATCGAAAGATATTGCGCAAGATGTTGCATCAGAAAAACTTGTAATACCTATGGATAATATTTTCTATGGTGTAGACTGCAAGGTGTTTCTTTGGGGCGCTGATTCCTTAACTCCCGTAAGAGATTTTTATGAAGAGAAACTGACAAGCAGGGCGAGTCTTAACGAGGAATATTTATTAGAATATATAAACGGAAATACAATATCACCTCAAGGTTTGCGCAGAATTTTATCAGATTGTTACGAAACAAAAATTATAAATGTTGGGTTCGATGCCCTGCAATTAGAAGATGATGTATGGTTTGAAATATATGATAAAATTATATGCGATTTATATTTTGATATCGAACAGTTTGAAGATTATTTGCTTAAAATATATGATATAATTGTTGTAGGTAAAGATCAAGCATTAGCTGTTGTATATGGTATCTCTACAGTATCTGACGACCGCAAAAAGATTAGTTTCTTGCAGTATAATTGGTTTCAATCTTATGTGGTGAGCAAAGATTGTGTAGGGCTTGATGATATTTCTGCAGGTGATGTGTTCCAATATAAGCTTGACGGAGATGAAATAATCAGCGGAATAAAAATAGCTGATTATGATAAAACAACTAAGAAAATTACATTAGAAAAAGATTTAGATAAAGATGCAATTAAGTATATAGACGGTAAAGTAACAGATAAAGAAACTAAGTATATTGTGGTTGACGGCTCAGAGTATACATTCGCAAATAGTGATGAAGTAGGGACTGTTGCGGTTTACAACACTGCACGCAGCGGAAAAAATGCTGTAACATATTACTCGTCACTTTCAAGCTTAAAGAAGAGTGGTGCAACTTATACTTATAATATAATCGCAAGATTAGAAGATAATAAAATAGTTGATGCTATTGAATATCAGACTGCTACCGTAGCCGAAACGCCGGTGACGACCGAGGAACCTAATGATCCGACTGAGGTTCCAACAGAATTGCCGATGCCATCTACCGCTCCTGTAACTTATGCTCCTGAAGCCTAATAGATTAATATTTTAAAATTAACAACAAAAGGGACTGCCAAGCAGTCCCTTAATTTATTATAATAACTTTATTCTTACGCTTTGCCTGAGCATCCGAACATAATCATTTTTTCCATTACAACCTTTTTCATGTTGTCACGAGCAGGTCCGCAAATCTTTCTCGGGTCAAATTCGTCAGATGTTGTAACAACTGATTTTACACCCTCGGTAAATGCTACACGAACGTCGGTGTCGATGTTGATTTTGTTAACACCTAATTTGGTTGATTTAATAATAGAATCTTCAGGAACACCTGATGCACCGTGTAAAACGATAGGCATATTTAAAAGACCTTTAATTGTCTGTAAACGTTCAAAGTCAAGCTTCGGCTCGCCCTTATATTTACCGTGAGCTGTTCCGATTGCGATTGCTAAATAGTCAACACCTGTTCCGTTTACGAACTCAACAGCCTCGTCAGGAGAGGTGAGGCGTGCATCCTTTTCGTCAACACTAATGTTATCTTCAATACCGCCCAAACGGCCAAGCTCTGCCTCGACAGAAACTCCGCAAGCGTGAGCAATTTTAACGATTTCTTTGGTTTTTGCAATGTTTTCAGGAAGCGGGAAGTGTGAGCCGTCGAACATAACAGATGTCCAGCCGTTTCTGATACATTTAATAAGTGTTTCGTATGTTGTACCGTGGTCTAAGTGAAGAGCCACAGGAACACTTGCTTTTTTAGCTGCTAAATGAACCATTGCAGAAAGATAATCAATTCCTGCATATTTAATTGCACCCTCAGAAGTCTGAATAATAACAGGTGACTGTGTTTCTTCAGCTGCAGCAATAACTGCCTGTAAAATTTCCATGTTGTTTACGTTAAATGCGCCAACAGCATAGTTTTCTTTGTGTGCCTTGTCTAAAATTTCTTTACCTGTAACTAACATATTTTATTACCTCCAAAATTATAATCTTAATTTAAAGCATAAAAGCATAAATCGTCATCTTTAGTGTTTGCAGGGAATTACCAGTTTATCCAAATGAGCAAAATTATTGTTTCGAATCATATCAGTAGTTAAAACCATTGTAGAGCCGCACAAGCAGCATTCTAAAATTATATCGTCTTCATGAATTTCAACATCAATAATATTTGCCCCGCATTCACAAAAAAGCATTTCGCGGTCTGATAAATCCTGAATTTTGTCTAAGGCTTTAAGCATTGTGACTCCATTTTTGCCCGTATGGTTAAGTCCACAGGCGGCAACAACCTCGCTTACATATGCCTCGTTTTGGCAAACTGCTTTTTTTACTGCCTCATCCTTTCCGATAAATACAAGCCCGACAATAACATTAGGGCAAGTAAATTCACAACACTCTTTTTTTGCAAGTGATGAAAAGGGAAGAGAAAATTTATGAATTTCGTCACATACTAAACATTGTATGCGTATCGAATATGTTACTTTGTTTTCCGGTAAAATTTCGATTGATGAATGACCGCAGCTGCACTGAACAGAAATTCCTTTGCGGCCCGATAATTCAAACAAAGAAAAATTACCATATGCAAACTCGCCGCAAGCAGGGCAGCGATAAGCAACAGTTCTGTTAAAATTAATCAGCATTTTAAGGCCTCGTTTCAATCCGTGTATAAAGGACAAGATTATCCTCTATATATAATACTACAAATATGGTAAATTGTCAAAGAATTTATTATATTTTTATTAAATTAAAGTATGATTGACAATAATTTAAAAAAGTGCTAAAATAAATTAGTTCGAGTAATCCAGATGGTCGCGGGGGCAATTTGCCAACGAGGAAAGTCCGAGCTTCATAGGGCAGGGTGCCGGGTAACTCCCGGTGGAGGCGACTCTAAGGAAAGTGCAACAGAAATAGACTGCCGCGCAAGCGGCGATGGTGGAAAGGCGAGGTAAGAGCTCACCGGCGCTGTGGTGACACAGTGGCCATGTAAACCCCATCCGAAGCAACACCGTATTGGCTCGCACGGAATTAGTCGGCCCGACGTGTCCGTGCTTGGCGGTGGCTTGAACCGTATAGTAATATGCGGTCTAGATAGATGATCATCAAATACAAAACTCGGCTTACAGGCTTGCTCGAACACAAAAGCACCGGTTAAACCGGTGCTTTTGTGTTAATATGTAGGAAATTACTGCTTTCGTGTTGTAATTTCCGAATATCATAAAAGTCTACCTTTAAAAATGTGAGCGCAGCGAACGTTAATTGCCGAAGGCGACTTTTTTAATATGTAGGAAATTACTGCTTTCATGTTGTAATTTCCGAATATCATAAAAGTCTACCTTTAAAAATGTGAGCGCAGCGAACATTAATTGCCGAAGGCGACTTTTTTATACTAAAGTATATTCAAACATTTCGCAATGTATCTTACTGCCAACATCTGCTCCCGGGGGAAGAAGAGCCAAAGCAATAAAAATTTCATTGCCGGTTTCTATATCCTTTAAATAGGCATATTCGCCTTCTGTTCGGGTTAAAATATAATCCTTTGGTTCCATAAGATTGCTCCTTTATATGTGATAATTAAATTTTATCATAATCCTTGTTTTTTTACAAGCTTTATGATATATTAGAATGGATAATAAAAAATCAGTAAATAATAATATAAATATAAAAAGTAGAAAAACGATGATTACAAACGACATTAAATATATCGGAGTAAACGACCATGAAATTGACTTGTTCGAGGGTCAGTATATAGTTCCTAATGGTATGTCATATAACTCTTATGCAATTTTAGATGAAAAAATTGCAATAATGGATACAGTCGATGCGCGTTTTGCAGATGAATGGCTTAAAAATATTGAGAAAACATTAGAGGGCAAAAAGCCTGATTATCTTATTGTTCAACATATGGAGCCTGACCATTCATCCAGCATTGTTCATTTTGTTAAGGCGTATCCTGGCTCAAAAATTGTTTCGTCATCAAAGGCATTTACAATGATGAAAAACTTTTTTGGTGATGACTTTGTTGATAATCAGATTGTGGTAGGTGAGGGAAGCACACTTTCTTTAGGAAAGCATAACTTAACCTTTGTTACAGCTCCTATGGTTCACTGGCCTGAGGTAATAGTGACTTATGACAGTACAGACAGAGTTTTGTTTTCAGCAGACGGGTTCGGCAAATTTGGTGCTTTAGATGTGGAAGAAGAGTGGGCGTGCGAGGCAAGAAGATATTATATAGGAATTGTTGGAAAATATGGCGCACAGGTTCAGGCACTGTTAAAAAAGGCAGCAGGACTTGAAATTGATATTATTTGTCCTCTTCACGGTCCTGTGCTTAAAGAAGATTTGGGTTATTATATCAAGCTTTATGATACATGGTCAAAATATGAGGTAGAAACCGAGGGTATAGTTATAGCATATACATCTGTTTATGGTAATACCAAAAAAGCAGTTTTAAAACTTGCCAAAATGCTTGAAGATAAAGGTCAGAGAGTATGCGTAAACGATTTAGCAAGATGCGATATGGCTGAGGCAGTAGAAGATGCATTCAGATACGGCAAGCTCGTTTTAGCAACAACAACCTATAACGGAGAAATTT
>JAFQAG010000185.1 GCA_017416985.1 Clostridia bacterium | reverse complement strand
TACATAGAGGATTCAGTTGCTTATCAGCAGGTAGAAAATAAAGAGCAGTTTTATCATGCGGCAAAAGCGTTTGGAAAATTCCAGAATCAGCTTGCCGGCTTTGATGCAAGCCGTTTAAACGAAACAATTCCTGATTTTCATAATACCCGTGCTCGTTTTGCTCAGCTTAAAGAGGCGATTAAAAATGACAACGCAGGCAGACTTAAAGAGGTTCAGGCAGAGGTTGACTTTGCTTTAGCACGTGAAAATATGGTTGGTATTGTTGTAGATGCAATCGATAAAGGCGAAATACCACTTCGTGTTACTCATAACGATACCAAGCTTAACAACGTTTTGTTTGACAATAAAACTGACGAGGCTGTATGTGTAATCGACTTAGATACTGTTATGCCGGGCTCTATGCTTTATGACTATGGTGACAGTATTCGTTTTGGTGCATCAAGCGGTCCTGAAGATGAAAAAGATTTAGACAAAATCTATTGTGACTTAGAGCTTTTTGATGCTTATACAAAGGGCTTTTTAGAAGAGCTTTCTGACAGTATCACAGAAAAAGAGCTTGATTTGTTGCCGTTTTCTGCAAGACTTATGACTTATGAGTGCGGAATCCGCTTTTTAGCTGACTACTTAAATGGTGATACATACTTTAAAATTCACTATCCTGAGCAGAATCTTGACCGTTGCCGTACCCAGTTTAAGCTGGTTGCCGATATGGAAGCAAAGGATGCTCAAATGATCGAAATCGTAAATAAATATCGTAAATAAAAAGGGAAGAACCCTCGCTTTATTGGCGAGGGTTCTTTTAATGAATTCATTTAGCAACTACTGGGACGGTGATGCACTTTAGTTTTGAAATTAAAAAAAGTGCATCGAAGCCGATGCACCGAAAAATGCATCGCCCTCTTGTTACCACACAAGCTTTGAGTATTTTTCACATACGTCAAAAAAGGCGTGCATTTTTACGCAAAACGTAAAAAAAACGCATATGAAAAATATCTCTATTAAGCTAGTGTGGTAAGCTAATTATAACACAAAAAATTTATCTTGTCTATATTTTATTAGAAACTAAAAATACCAAATGCCAAAAAATACATATTTAATGTCATAAAATAAATGTTATTTAAAGGTTTTGTATGTTATTATGTAATAAAAATATTCATAAATAAATTTGCGGAGGTAAAAATTATGTCAAGCTATAAGGTAAAAAAAACCGACGGCGATATGGGTTGGTTTATGCATGACCGTTTAGGAATGTTTATTCACTTTGGTCTTTATTCAATGCCTGCACGTCACGAGTGGGTTAAATCTGTTGAAAAAATCAGCGAAGAACACTACGACAAATATTTTGAGCATTTTAATCCAGATAAGTTCGATGCTAAAGAATGGGCAAAAAAAGCAAAGGCAGCAGGTATGAAATATGCTGTTATGACTGCTAAGCATCACGAAGGCTTTTGTATGTTCGATTCAAAATATACTGACTATAAATCAACAAATACCCCTGCTAAGCGTGACTTTATAAAAGAATATGTCGAGGCATTTCGTGCCGAGGGCTTAAAGGTTGGTATTTATTATTCATTAATCGACTGGCATCATCCTGATTATCAGATTGATATCTTCCATCCTCGCCGTGCAGAGCCTTGGGCAGAAGAGGCTAACAAAACACGTGATATGGTAAAATACCGTGAATATATGTTCAATCAGGTTCGCGAGCTTTTGACTAACTACGGCAAAATCGATATTATCTGGTTTGACTTTACATATCCTACAATGGATTCTATAAGAAACGAATACAACCAGTTTGCAATCAGAGATTATAAAGAATGGATGCCCTGGACTGACACTACAACCTGGGACAGCCCGAATCTTATTAAAATGATTCGTGAAATTAATCCTGATATTATTATTAACAACAGAACAGGTATCCCTCAGGATATTACAACTCCCGAGCAGACCTTAACTGCTGACTGGCCTAAGTTCCCCGGCACAGACGAGCTCTACGCGTGGGAGGCTTGTCAGACCTTCTCTGGCTCGTGGGGTTATTACCGTGATGAAATGAGCTGGAAAACTCCTGAAATGCTCATCAGAATGCTCTTAAACAGTGTATCAGGCGGCGGAAACCTTATTATGAACGTTGGCCCTACATCACGTGGAAACTTTGATAAAAGAGCTGACAATGCACTTAATGTATTTGCAGAGTGGATGGATTTAAACGGTCGCTCCATTTATGGCTGTACTAAAGCAGAGCCTGAGTTTACTGCTCCTGCAGGTACTATTTTAACTCAGTCAGAAGACGAAAAAAGACTTTATATTCATTTAATTGACTATCCATACTCCGCTCTTAAAATGGGCAATATGGCAGGAAAAATTAAATATGCACAGCTGCTTCACGATGGTTCTGAAGTCCAGATCCGAGAAAAAGCAGACGGTATGGTTACCTTCTTAACTCCTGGAATTAAACCTGACCAGGTTATTACCGTAATTGAAGTATTCTTAAAATAAAAAATATGACACTAAGTTACACTTTTTTAAAGTGCAACTTAGTGTCATTTAAACATTCTAAAATATTTATAAATTTTAAAGGAGTTGTTTATCAAATGGACAAAAAAGCTTATTTTTTCATTGACGACACAATTTGGGTATTTCGTGACATTGCGCGTGAAAAGCCGGCATCAATTTTTGACAACGCATTTATGAAAATGCTTAAAAAGGCACACGACGACAATGGTCTTACCGTTCAGTTAAACCTTTTTTACCGCACCGACTTTTTCTATGGCAACGACGAATTTACACTCGCTGAAATGCCCGATACATATAAAGAAGAGTTCGAAGCATCTACAGATTGGCTGCGCCTTGCTTTCCACGCAAAACAGGAATTTCCTGACTATCCGTATGTAAACGCAACATATGAAGATGTTAAAGAAAACTATGAAAGAATTATAAACGAAATTAAACGATTTGCAGGCGAAGGCTCGATTGCAAATGCTGTTATCCCCCACTGGCTGCCTATAAGTAAAGAGGGTTGCCGCGCATTAGCAGACTGCGGTGTTAAGTTTCTTTCTCCAAGCGCAGGTCCAAGAAAAGAGTTCACAGGTGATGACTCAGTTCTTCCTTACGGTCACGCTGCTCGACTCCGACAGAACAGACAGCCTGAAACCATGCTTTACAGTCGTGGCGGAAAAAATAAGGCTATTGATTCGTCAATCTGCGCTTATAATCATCTTGAGCAGGATGTTTTTGATTCTATCGTTTGGAAAAATAAATCTATTTTAGATGAAGAAACAGGTATTCGCTTTAAGCAGCTTGGCGGCGGTCCTTGCCTTAACCTTAACTCTTTAGACGACATTGCAGAAAGACTCGCCCAGTTAAACGGCAGCGAATATATCGGCACTGCGACACACGAGCAATATTTCTATCCTGATTACTATGCTTATCAGCCTGATTATCCTGAAAAAGTTTATCTTTTAAGTAAAATTTTAAAAGAATACGGCTATCGTTTTATCACCGCTGACAAAATGGAATAAGGAGATGAATTGTTTTGGATTCTAAGCCCAAGCAGCAAAAAAACACGCAAAAATGGGTTAACGTAGCAATGTGCGCCATTATGATATTTACCTGCTTAGGTTTTTGCAGTTCGAATAAAAGCCTTTATCTATCTGCTATAACCGATGCTTTAGATATTAAACGAAGTGCGTACTCTTTAGCTACAAGCTGCCGATATATTTCAACATCAATCATAAACATATTTTTTGGAACTTTAGTATATAAGTTCGGCACAAAAAAGCTTATGCTTTCGGGTTTTGTACTTTTGATAGTTTCGATGCTTTTAAACTCGGTTGCAACAAGCGTAGTAATGTTCTGTATAAGCGAAGCAATAAGTGGTATCGCATTTTCGTGGTCGGGAACTGCTATGGTTGGCGGAATTATAAATCGCTGGTGCAAAGAAAACACAGGAACTGTAATGGGTGCTGTTTTAGCTGCCAACGGCATTGGTGGTGCTTTGGCAGCACAGATTGTAACCCCGATTATATATCAGGAGGGTACAGCCTTTGGCTATCGTGATGCATATCGCTTAGTAGCCTTGATTTTGTTGGTTGTAGGCATTTTAGTTGCAATATTCTTTAAAGAAAAACCACGTGGCGAAATTGATGACTCCCCTTCTCCAACCAGAAAAAAAGCCCGTGGAAGAAGTTGGGTAGGCATAGATTATAACGCTGCTAAAAAGAAAGGCTTTTTCTATGGTGCGGCAATTTGCATATTTTTAACAGGTATGTGCCTGCAGGGTGTAGGAAGCGTTGCATCAGCACATCTTTTAGACAAAGGAATAGCTACAGCATTAGTTGCAACAGTTGCAAGTGTGTCATCACTTTTGCTTACCTGCTCAAAATTCTTAACAGGCTTTTTATATGACAAGCTGGGTTTAAGAAAAACAATAAGCATCTGCTGTGTTGCCTCTGTATTAACAATGCTGTCGCTTGCGTTTATGGATAACTCATCACTCGGCACAGCGCTTGCATTTATCTATGCGATTGTTCACGCAGTTGCTCTTCCGCTCGAAACAGTAATGCTTCCGCTTTATGCCAAAGATTTATTTGGTGAAACGTCATATAACAAGGTTATGGGTATGTTCGTTTCGATAAATACAGCAGGCTATGCTATAGGCGGTCCGCTCATAAATCTTGGCTATGACCTTTTCGGCACTTATATTCCTATGTTTTATTTGACCAGTGGAATTATGCTTGCAGTTTTAATAGGCTTGCAGTTTGTAATTACTGCGGCGCATAAAGAACAAAAGCTGATTGTAAGTGCACAAGAAAGTGTTAATGCATAATAAAAAAATCCTGAGATTAAAATCTCAGGATTTTTTATTATAATTTAACTTATTCAACAATGTTAATAGAGATTGCCGATACCTGCGGTGGAATTGACATTGTCATTGCCATAGAATGAGTTGCCTCGATTTTTACACCTTTTACTAAATCTTTAGCAGTCATTTCTGCATCGCCCTTAGTAACTTTGGTTTCTTCAGATACGATTAAAACCATTTCTTCATTTGCGTTATCTTCTGTTTTTACAGTTAATGCAATATTACCAAAGCTGTCAGCTACAACTGCATCTGTAATTTCGCCTTTTACCTTAAGCTCTTCTTCTACTACTTCCTCTGCCTCTTTGACAGTAATTTTTACAGGATTATTCTGTGGTGGAAGTGACATTGTCATAGCTGCACCATACTCAACTGTAAGTGCCATACCCTCTTTAATATCAGCTACACTACCTTTTTCGCCATCAGCTAAAATTATTTCTGTTTCTTCACCGATATTAAGCTGAACTTCGCCTAATACCTCGTCATTAACCAATACTACACCCTCGGTTACTGATATAACGTTAGCTAAACCTGCTACTGCTGCCTCTTCTTCGCTTTCTTCGTTTTCGCTTGCTACTTCTTCACCGTGCTTAATTTCAATCTGACCGTTCTGGTTAATGTTAATCTCTCCGCCTAAAATTTCATCAAAGAAATTGCTCGGAACATAGGTTTTTTCATCTGTAAGCTCAGGTGCCTGACCTATCTGCATTGGAGCAGTTCTTGCAAAGGTATAGCCATCTTCGCCGATTGCAAATGTTACATAAACAGGACCTTTTGTAAGAGTGATTCTGCCAGAATCCCAGCCTACTGTAAAGCCAAGCTCTTCTGCAATCGCACGAATCGGGAGCATTATGCGGTCTTTTTCGTTCACATAAGTTTGAGCGCCCTCTAAAAGCTTTCCGTTTACGTTAACCACAAACACCGGTTTTACCATTTTGGTTGCCATCTGATTCGGATTAACCTCTTTGTTGGGGTCGTATTCTGCAAATGCCGCAAAAGATGCTGTTGTGCAAACAGCTATAACCGCTGCTATTG
>JAFQAG010000184.1 GCA_017416985.1 Clostridia bacterium | reverse complement strand
TAATAAATCATTTGCTTTTCCTTCTTCTTTAACGACTTTTGCAGCAGCCATAGAATGCACTCTGATTCTTTCGTGAAGTTCCTGTCTGTCGCCGCCTTTTTTAACAGCCTGCATCATAATATTTTCGGTTGTCATAAACGGAAGTTCGTCCATAATATGCTTGTTTATAACCTTAGGATATACAACCAAACCGTCTACAACATTTAAATAAATTGACAAAATTGCATCAACGGCTAAAAATGCCTCGGGCACACTTATGCGCTTGTTTGCAGAATCATCAAGCGTTCTTTCAAACCACTGTGTTGATGCAGTGATTGCAGGATTTAAGCTGTCAACAATAACATATCGAGCTAAGGCTCCGATTCGTTCGCTTCTCATTGGATTTCGTTTATATGCCATAGCCGATGAACCAATTTGTTTTTTCTCAAAAGGTTCTTCAATCTCTTTTAAATGCTGCAAAAGTCGCATATCGTTACTGAATTTATATGCACTTTGTGCGATAGCGCTTAATATGCTTAAAATCTGACTGTCGAGCTTTCTTGAATAGGTTTGACCTGATACAGCAAAAACATCAGAAAAGCCCATTTTTTCAGCAATCATTTTATCTGCTTTGCGCACTTTTTCGTGGTCTGAATCAAACAGTTCTAAAAAGCTTGCCTGTGTTCCTGTTGTTCCTTTTGAGCCTAAGAGCTTTGCTTTTTTTATCTGATGCTCTAAGTCCTCTAAATCCATAACTAAATCCTGAAGCCATAGGGTTGCTCTTTTACCTACAGTTGTAAGCTGCGCAGGCTGAAAATGTGTAAATCCCAAAGTCGGCATATCTTTATACTTCATTGTAAAGTCTGCAAGATGTGCAATAACATTAACCAACTTTTTGCGCACAATTTTCATTGCCTGAGTCATAATTATAATATCGGTATTGTCACCAACATAGCACGAGGTTGCACCTAAGTGGATTATGCCCTTAGCCTTAGGACACTGAACCCCATATGCGTAAACGTGCGAAATAACATCGTGGCGAACCTCTTTTTCTCTGGCTACGGCGACATCATAGTTAATGTCATCCTGATGTGCTTTAAGCTCTGCAATTTGCTCGTCAGTAATATTAAGTCCTAACTCTTTTTCAGTTTCGGCAAGAGCTATCCACAGTTTGCGCCAGGTTTTAAACTTTGTATCTTCTGAAAAAAGCTCCTGCATTTCACGGCTTGCATAGCGTGATGTAAGTGGACTTTTATATGTATTTGTTGACATATTTTTTCTCCTTGTTAATCAAATAGTTTGCGTATTAAAATATTTGGGTATGGCAATTTGCCACACCCTTAATATTTATTATTTATTGTCTTCTGATGCTTCGGTGGTTTCTTCAGCACAAATTTCTTCAACTAATTCTTCTGTTTTTTCTTCTGCTGCCTTTGCCGCTGCTTTAGCTGCTTTTTTTTCTTCTTTAGCAGCTCGTTTAGCCTCTTTTAAGTCAGGCTTCGGGTCACGTTCGATAGAAATTCCTTCAACGAAAATGTTAACACCCAAAACTGAAAGATTAGTCATTGTTTCGATGTTTTTCTTTACGGTTTCTTGCAGTTCCCAGGCAACGTCAGGAATTTTTATACCGTATTCAACTACTACGTGAACATCAACACTAACTTCGTTTTCGTTCATTTCTACACGTATGCCCTTAGCATAGTTTTTCTTTACAAATTTTTCAACTAATCCATCTGTTATAGAGTTGGCAACCTCTACGCCGTCAATCTCGCTGACAGCTAAGCCTGCTACAACTGAGATAACATCCTCTGAAATTTTAACTTCGCCTAATTCTTCTACTTCTTCTGTATTTATGTTCAATTCTTCTACCATTTTAATTCCTCCTTACTTTATGTAAATATCCTTTTCACATAGTATATTATTTATTATACCACTTTAAAAGATAAATTACAATCGTTTTTTAAAAAACAATGCTTATATATCATAAAATGCCGCACAGATTTAACCGAGCGGCATTTTTATGTATTATTTACTTATTTCAACTATTTTAACTTTGTCAGCCGTATAGTCTGTTGCAGATATTACAATATCTAAAATCTGAGCAGCGTCTATTTCGTTTAATCCATTACTTTCTAAGGCTATACTTACCAGATCTTCGCTCATATAAACGATGTTTTCGCCAAAGTTTTTTGCACGAATCATATTTTCTATCGCAACTTCTTTTTCTGTATATTCTGCCATTTTATGAATCTGCTCTTCTGCATTTTTCTTAGCATCTTTATCTGCACCTTCGTTTTCTAAAAGCTCAGTGAGCATTTCAATAGCCTCGCTTCTCTTAACCTCTCGGTCAAGCTTTGCCTGTGCAAAATAGTTGTTAGATGTTACCTCTGTTTCTTCTGCTGAATCTGTTTCGTCACTTTTTTCTTCATCATCTGTTTTATCGGCACTTACCATTTGAGCCTCGCCTATTTTTTTTGCTGCTTCATTATACATTACCGCTACATCAGGATCAACCGAATTATTTTGAAATGTCCAGTTTAAATATCCTGCAACGCCTATAAGCAGCATAAGCGAAACCGCCACAAGTTGTTTCTTGTGCAAGATAAGCATTTTATTCTTTTTAGGACCTTTCTCTTTGCACGGCTTAAAGATTTTTTTAAAATTAATCTTTTTTAAATTCATTTTTTAT
>JAFQAG010000183.1 GCA_017416985.1 Clostridia bacterium | reverse complement strand
AAGAGTCTTTTGCCTCGTGCGCACAAATATCAAATCCGTCGCAAACAGGAATGCCCGCATTTTTAAGAATGATTTTTGTTGTAATCTTATCCATACAAGCGCTTGACGCCAGAACTCCGCAGCCAACATAGTCGATGCCCGAAAGCTCAAACAAACCCTGAATCGTTCCGTCTTCTCCGTTTTTGCCGTGAAGCACAGGAAATATTATGTCGATATGTGTTAGAGATACATCGCCATTTTTGTTAAAAACCAAAAGTCCGTGATGGCTGGGGTCAGGTGATAAAATACATTTTTTTGATGCTGCACCTTCCCACGTGTGATTGCGCATTTCATCCAGACCGCCGCTATATAAAAGCCAGTTGCCATCTTTGGTGATGCCTACGGTGATAACCTCGTAAATTTCTTTATCTATGTAGCTTAAAACATTTGCCGCAGAATTGCACGATACCTCGTGCTCTGACGAACGTCCACCGAAAATTACACATACTGTTTTTTTCATAACATTACTCCTTTTTATGCTTGTGCTATTAAAAACAGACAACAAGATTTTTATAGTTCGGTTATAAACAGACAGTCCTAACCTATTATAACAATCTATATTATATTATAATACTATTTATACGCCGATTTTTCAATATTTTTTTGCATTTTGTTATGAAAATTTCATATTTCTTTAGTTTAAACAACAAAAAATAGCTGCGGCATAAATGCCGCAGCTATTTTTTTATGGACTAAACGGAAAATAGCGCATTTTCCTACAGCCAATTTATTATCTTTCAACAATCTGCCACTTTTTATTTGCAGCCGCCTCTGTAAAGTCAAGGCAAAGACGGATAGATTCCTGAGCATCCTCTAACGCAATGCTTGGCTTGTCGCCATTTAATACACGACGAACGATATCCTGATTCTGAGTATATGTGCTATGGAAATAATGATTTTCTCCGTCTGGTGCACCGCCGCCTGTTTTATCCCATTCAACAACTCTGACTAACTCTTCTGACTCGATACCATCTTTGCCCGGATGGTGATAAACTCTTAACTGACGCTGGAATATATCAATTTCGATTGCACCTTCTGTACCTGTTAAGATGTAATTGAGCTTATGACCGTCTTTATCCTGGTCTGAAAGATCCCAATCGCCCATCATGTCTGTGTTGTGACCCGGTGCAGCAGTCATTAAGAAGTAGAGGTGACTTGTGCAGCCGTTGTCAAAATGATAGGTAATATGAACATTATCTTCAATTTCAAAATAAGGAATAACGTTATCAACGTTTGTTGCTATAAACTTGTCAACTCTTGAGCCTGCGTTCCACCAACGAACTAAGTCGATATAGTGGCAGAGCTTTTCTAAGTACATACTGCCGGCAACGCCTTTTTTAGTTCTCCAGTTTTCGATAACTGTTCCGTCTGCTAATTTTCTTGTAGCAGGATACGGAGGCATTGAATATGTAAAGTGAACGTTAACCAGTTTTCCTATTTCGCCGGAGTCAATAATTTCTTTTGCCATTACATATGCCTTTGAGTAACGGCACTCAAGACCAACCTGTAAGAATCCGCCGGTTTCTTTCTGAACATCTAAAAGCTCTTGAACCTGCTCTTCGTTAATACCTGACGGTTTTTCTGTCATAACTGCTTTACCCGCTCTTAATGCTTTAGCAGCAAGCGGAACGTGAAATTCGTTAGCTGTTGCAATGTATACCAGCTTGATTTCGTCGTTGTTTAAAATTTCATCTAAGTCTGTTGTCACCGCAACAACCTTTTCGTGAGCTGCTTTTGTTGCCTCAAGCTGAGCCTCACTTACGTCATAGCCGTAAATTGCCTCTACTTCGGGCATACATTCTACATCTGAAATTATGGTGTTTCCCATTTTTCCGCAGCCAAAAACTGCTACTGAAATTTTCTTGTCCATAACACTCTCTCCTTATTTATTGTTTAAATAATTTATTTTTTCTGTTCTAAAAGCCAATTTAAAAGTGGCTCTATAAACGCTGGTTTCCACGAATCGTGCATAACACCGTCAAAAATTGTAAGCTTTACATTATCGTTTATGCCGAGTTTGCGCACACGGTTAATCATATTAAGGCTTTCTATCGGAGGAACGACATCGTCATCTGAACCGTGAAATGCCCAGATTGGCATAGTAAGCGCCGTAGCATAAAGTGGCATTCCGCCGCCGCAACACGGAGCAATAGCCGCAAACATATCAGGATATGTAGTACCCAAATACCAGGTTGCATATCCGCCCATGCTTAAACCTGCAACTGTTGTTTTTGATTTATCCACCTTATATTCTTCCTGCATCTGCTCTATAAATTTTTTGATAAGTTTAACTTGTACAAGCCAGATATCTTCTTTAGGACACTGCGGCATTACAACAACACAAGGATATTCTTTTTCGCTGAGCAGTTTTGAAAATCCGTGTCTTTCTACAAGATACAAATCTTCGCCGCCGTTTCCCTTTTCTCCACCACCGTGAAGCTGGATTATAAGCGGTAAATTTTCTGTAAAATTATCAGGGATATAAGCAACAAATGGATATTCAAATTTTTTATCGTTTACTTCCAGTCTTTGCATTATTTAAACCTCTCTTTTGAAAAATCCGTCAAGAGCAACCGGGCTTTTACCCTCTGCCTCTTTTTCGCCTAAAAGAACTTTAACAAGCGCTCTCTGGCTGTAATAAGCAGATGAATATGCATTTACGTATGTACGTAAAAACGGAAGTTCGTAAAGCTTATACGGGTCACCGAACGAGGTAAAGATTACGCACGGATGGTCTAAAACAATACCTCTCCAGAACGGCATTATGTTATCCCAGTTTATACGGAGTGTTCCGCCTAAATAATCTCTTGAGCTTATACGTGCATTTAAGAGGATGCAGTCGTAATCGCCCTTTCTCTTTTCAATCTCGTAGTGGCTTATTTCGGGAGCCAGATAAGAATCAACCTTAAAACCACGAGCCTCTAACTCTTCTTTTATAACTGTCATCGACTTAATATACGGTGCATTTTTTGACGGGTCTTCCTGTCTGTGGAAGTTTATCATTAAGATTTTTGCACCAGCTTTTAAGTTAAGCGGTATAAGATTCTGAGAATTTCTTATTACCGTGATACTCTTATCAGCAATTTCCTGAGCAATTTCAGGTACGCTGCCCGATACTTCGATTTTATCTTCATCCACAGCATTTTCATCAAGCAAGCCGGCTCTCATTTTCATTACTAAAACTCGTCTTACCGATTCTTTAATGCGCTCGATGCTTATTTCGCCATCTAAAACAGCCTGACGAACATTGTTAAAATCGCTTTCTAATGCAAACAGGATTGAGTCTCCGCCTGCTTTTATGTACTCAATCGCAAGTCTTTCAGGAGGGCACATTGAGCACGCACCAACCATAGCCATAGCGTCTGATACGATACAACCTTCAAATCCGAGAGTTTCTCTTAAAAGGCCTGTCATAATATTATAGCTGAGTGTTCCCGGTTTTGTACCTAAAATTGGGTCAACCTCGTCTTCGATAAGCGGCATACCTATATGACCAACCATAACGGATGCTGCACCTGCTTCAATCATCTTTTTATATACATAACCAAAAGTTTTAAGCCATTCTTCTTTTGTAAGCGGATTCACAGTTGTGCAGAAATGCTGATTTCTGTCGTCCAAGCCATCACCGGGAAAGTGCTTGCAGCCTGCAATCATCATTCCGTTTTCCTGCATTCCACGAACATAGGCAGATGCAATTTTTGCAACCTGTTCAGGAGAATCAGATATACCTCTTGTATTTACAACGGGATTATCTTTATTATAGCTGATATCTACAATCGGAGCAAAGTTCCAGTGTATGCCGTTTTTACGACAGATTTCACCTGTAACACGACCTGCTCTTTCTATAAGCTCTACATCGTCTGCTGCTCCCCATGCCATCGGGTCAGGGAATACTTCTTCATCAAGCAAGCAACAGCCTGCACCATTTTCGATATCAGCAGATACAATAGCAGGAACTTTAGTATGCTTATTTATAATATCTACATATTTTTTAATAGAGTCTTTAGTCTGCTTTGTAACAAAAATAGCACCGGGTTTTACTCTTTTTACCAGTTCTTCAAACTCGCCTAAGTCTTTATAGCCTGCAACATTAAAGTTGATAAGCTGACCGCAAAGTTCATCAAGTGTCATTTCATCAAGCAATTTTTCAATAAATTCTTCTCTGCCTGTATTCATAACAGTTGTCCTTTCTTGTGCCAAAAGGCTTAATTATTTTTTACAAAATCAAAGGGGACAACAGTTTTAGCTGCGCCCCTTTACAAACATCTATTAAGGGCTTAAGCCGTTACGTTAATAACCGCTTAATCAACCGTACTTCTGAACATCGTCAAAGCCTTCGGTACGTACAAACTCGTGACCTACTTTTTGTGCAAACAACCACTCGAACATTTCGGTGCAGTTATACGCATTAAGCCATGAGGTATGACATACCCCCTCACAAATTGTGAGTTTTGCATTTCCGCCCTTTGCATTTACATAATCAACCATTTTTTTGCTTTCTTCAGGGAAAACAACATCGTCTACTTCGCCGTGGAAAGCCCATACGCCCACGTTCTTTAAACGCATTGCGTTCCAATACATTCCGCCGCCGCAAATAGGCACGATTGCTGCAAACAGTTCAGGACGGCTCATACCCATCTGCCAGGTTGCATATCCACCCATACTTGCACCCATTAAGTAGATTCTTTCCTCATCTACAAAAGGCTCGGCAATTGCAAACTCAATAAACTCCTGAAGCTGCTCAAAAATATCAAACCATGTATCTGAATAACACTGCGGTGCAAAAGAAACAGCCTCGTAATTATACTTCTCTGTTTCTAAAAAATACGGATTGTTAAGTAACGGCGTAATATCTGTACCGCGACCGCCTGCACCATGTAAAAGAATTATTGCAGGATATTTTTTGCTTTCGTCAAAATTTTCCGGTAAGCCTAAAACATAGCTAAATTTTTCATGTTTTTTTACCAGTTTTTCCATGATGACACTTCCCTTTTATTTTTGTTATTTAATGCAACGTAAAATCATTGTAACTGCCTCGGCACGTGTTATGTTGCCCTGCGGTTTAAATGTTCCGTCAGGATAACCGTTTATCATGCCCGATGATGCCGCATCTAAAACTGCATCATGCATATTGGCAGAAACAGAATCAATATCTGTAAAGTTTACACGTCGTGAGGTTTCACCAATCTGAAATGCTCTAACTAAAATACGGGCTGTTTCTTCTCTTGTTAAGATTGTCGGACCGTCATCATACGGCTCAATCCAACCCATTTCTTTAGCTGCGTTTATCGCGCCTGCATACCAGGTTGCGCCAACTGTTTCATTGGTTTCGATGCTCATTGCACGCAAAAGCATAGTTATAAACTCTGCTCTTTGAATGTTTCTGTCAGGCATAAGACCTTTATCTGTTCCCTTTAAAAATCCCATGCTTACAGCCTTGTCAAGTGATGCCTGTGCCCAGTGCCCTTGCGCCTGACTTGGCTTTTGTGTATTGTTATTACCGCTATTAGTTTCTTCGGTATTATTTTCTGTGTTGTTCTCTGGCTCTTTATCAGCCGGAGAAGTAACAGCAGGTGCTTTATCTGCCGATACTGTCTGCATATCCGGAGTATACTTTGTCACACTATTTTCGTATGTATGACCGATAGGAATTTTATCGCTTCCTAAAATCGGCTCTTTCGGAATATCCATTCCGACGATGCGCAACTCCTCGGGATATGTATTCTGCGGCGAAACAACCCAATAACCATAGTCAGAAATTTTTTCTGTTGGCTGATAAATGTAACTACCCTCTGGGAATACTACAACCTGATTACCTATCTGGAAAGTAGGCTTTTCTTTATTAATTAAAAAGTTTTCCTGGCTTACTCCCGGTGTATATAAGTCGGGAGTTATACGCCATACGTTTTTGCCGCCTGCATACATACCAGTGAGTAAATATCTCTGATCCCACGAAAATGCTTTTGTAATAAGCGGTTTTCTGTCGTCAAAGCCAACCAACTCATCTAACTGGTTAAACAGTCTGGTTAAAAGCTTTTCGTCTGTTCCCTGGTCTTTTGCACCGATGTTATAAATTAAGAATGGGTCTGGATTCATAAGACCTGTATGCAAAACAAATTCATCATAATAATTTGTTGACCAGAAATTAGCATATCCACCTGTACTCCACGATTTTAAACCAATCCAGGGCATAATTTTGCCGCCATCTGTTGACAACACCGCATCCTGAATCTTAATAAGCTCAACTAAAGCTGCGTTAAAGCCTGTCGCCTTATAATATTCAAAAGGATAGCCCTCTGGCGCTTT
>JAFQAG010000182.1 GCA_017416985.1 Clostridia bacterium | reverse complement strand
GACAGAATATGTTTATTACACCGTTCAGGATATTTTAAGGGTAATTACCAAAACTGCTACCGAAATGTCAGGCGTAGAGGTAAATGTTCAGCGTGAGCTTGAACTGTCGCAAAAATTAACTACTTTAACGATTCCTCAAATGCATATGATGATTTGTGAGCATCTGACCGAGATATGTACATTTATGGAAGAAAAAAGCAAAGACGACAGTAAAGAAAATATTAATCCGCTTATTTTGCATGTAAAAGAATATGTCGAGAAAAATTACAAAAGTCCGTTGCTTAACATAAGCACAATAGGTGACCATTTTAATATGTCACCATATTATCTGTCTAAATTATTTAAAGAAGAAACCGGCACCACACTTATTGATTATCTTAACGGATGCCGAATCAAGCATGCTAAAGAGCTTATGGAAAACAGCGACCTTTCGAGTAAAGCAATAGCAGAAAACGTGGGATTTAATCACGTAAGAACATTTTACAGACTTTTAAAGAAACATATAGAAGAATAATTTTGTATTATCTGCTTAGGATAGAAGGAGGCACTTTATATGAAAAAATTTACAGCCGTAATAATTACGATTATGCTGGTGGCTACAAGCATTGTTCCTGTGATAACGGCACAGGATGCAGAACCGACCGTTCTTTTTGAAGAAACTTTCGGTAATTCTGCAGAGGTTTTGCCGCAACCGTTAGCATCTTCAACGACCGAGGGCTATGAAAATTGGTATTTAGAAACCAATTCGCTAGCACAGGCAAACAGCGAGGGTACATATGTAGAAATTGAAAAGGAAGCAGATGCAGACAACAACGTTTTGCGTATGACAAGAACTACGCAAAATGGAGATTATGCGCATCTTATTCCAATGTATAAATTGCCGACAATTCCTAAAAAAGAAACTATCGAGCTTACGTGGCGAATGAAATATAATGAAAATAATCATTATATTTTCTGGAGAAATACAATTGCACAAATTCGAGATGACCAGATTGTACTTGTTAATGGAATGAAGTTTGAACCATCTGGCGATGCAGCAAAGGCAGCAATTAATACTAAAGATGTTTGGCATAATTACAAACTCGTGCTTAACTATACTGCACAGACTGTATCTATGTATATTGATGATATTCAAATAGGAGAAACCTTAACTGCCAGCGACGATAAACCGATGCAAGAACTTAAAACTATTGAATTGCTGCAGCTTAGAAGTCACGCAAAGGCTGTAGGTACAGTTTATATTGATGATATTAAAATCACACAGATTCCTGATCCTGACTGGCTTGTGTTTGATGACATCGCAAATGGTCAGGCGATGGATAATATAACAGAAAATCTAAATCTTATTACATCAAGTGAATATTATACATTCAGTTGGACAAGCAGCAAACCTGAAGTTATTTCAGCAGACGGTGTTGTAATAGCTTCTGATAGATTTGATGAAGTTGTTACCCTTACCGCAGAGGCTTTCACAAAATCGGGCGAAAAACTGGGGAAAAAAGAATTTGTTGTTACAGTTAAAGCGGTTGATGACTCAAAAAATACTATATATTTTAAAGAAACATTTGGAGAACCTGCAGATGTTTTGCCGCAACCTCTTGCATCTTCAACAACAGAGGGTTACGGCGACTGGTATTTAGAAACTAATGTTTTAGAGCAGGCAAATAATGAAGGTACATATGTTGAAATAGAAAAAGAATCATATGAAAATAACGTGATGCGTATGACAAGAAGCCAAAACGGCGGTGACCTTGCGCATCTTATTGCCATGTATAATTTACCGGTTATTCCTATGAAAGATACGGTAAAGCTTTCATGGAGAATGAAATATAACGAAACAAATCACTATGTATTCTGGCGAAATACTTTTAGTCAAATTCGTCATGATCAGGTTGTACTTGCAAATGGTATGAAATTTATACCGGCTGATAAAGTTCAGACGGAAAAAATAAATACACCGGGAGTTTGGCACGTTTACGAATTAGTGCTTAACTATACCTCGGGTACTACTTCTATGTTTATCGACGGTGTGCAGATTGGCGATAAAATTGTGGCAACTTCTGATATGCCGATGAAAGAGCTTAAAACTATTGAACTGCTGCAATTAAGAACAGAAACACGTGCAAAAGGCACAGTTTATTTTGATGATATAACAATAACACATATTCCAGACCCTGAATGGGTAACTTTTGCAGATATTTCAAATGGTCAGAATGTAACTAACGTTACAAGCGACTTGAATTTAATTACGCAGAAAAGTGGTTTAAACATAGAATGGGAAATCGATAAGCCTGAGTTAATTTCTGCAGAAGGACAGATATTAAAAAGACCTAAGCTTGCTGACGAAACAGCAACACTTACAGCAATAATTAAAGACTCTGATAACAGAGAAATAGGCAGAAAAGTTTTCGTAATAACTATGCCTGTTGACGGTGAAGTACTCTGGACAGAAACATTTGATGATGCCCCAATAGGAACAGACTTAATTGGCGGTCCGTCTGTTTATAATAACTGGGTTATAGATTCGCGTTCAGCAGTAGGTGGTTCGGTTTCTACTGTTGACCGTGCTAAAGCAGAGGGAACATATCTTCAGATGAGAGAAGACCCAGATAATAAAGAAAATCAGGCACTTTTTGTTTCAAGAAAATTAAGAGTAGGCTACGACACATCTCCTGTTGATGGCGGAGACCCTACAAACTGGTTTGCAAAAAATAAGATTCAGGCTAAACCAAGCGACGGTCAGATTACAAAAATCAATGACGGATTGGTATATTTCAGCGGGCGTGTGTGGTTTGCTGAAACTAGCGGCCGTGTGTGGATTGAACCGTTCGGTCAGATTCAAATGACTTCGTGGAATGCACAGCTGCCGAGTACATTTTACTTTAATAGCGGAGCAAAATATACCTTTACCGCTGAAGAACAGGCTTTGTGGAAAGTAAAATCGTGGAATAATTTTGGTTTTCTGCTTAACTTCTATGACCATTCAGCGCAGATGTATGTTAATGGTCAGACGGTAGGTCAAGAAGTATTTATGACATTGTCAGAGTTGAATGAATTAACTGTATTCATGATGCGTAACGAGGCAATAGGCAGTCAGTATTTAGACGATTTAATGATAAAACGTTCGTCTTTAACAGATAGTGAACTTGTAGAAATGGCAATTTCAGAGGTTAAGCTTAATACTCCTGAAACAGGACTTATCGAAACCTTAACTATGCCTGACAGCTCAAGATACGGAACAAAAATTTCATGGGCATCTAGCCATCCGGACATATTGACAGCTGAAGGATTTTTGGCACGTCCTAAAGGTGATGATGTAACAGTAACCTTGACGGCTACTCTTACAAAAGGTGAAGCAAGCAGTAGTAAAGAATTTTATGTGGTTGTAAAAGGATACTCAGAGTCTGAATACAGAGCTTATGGATTAGATTTTGAAGTGTTGAGTGGCGGTCAGAAAGAATGGTATGTGACCGAAAGCCTGACACTGCCCACATCACATAACGGAGCGGCTGTTACATGGTCAAGCAGCAATAAAGAAGTACTTTCAGACAGTGGTGCTGTATCCAGAAAGCGTGAAGATGTTGTTGTAACCTTATCGGGTACCTTCACCTATGGTGATGATACATTTACACGTGATTATAATTTAATGATTGCCGGTGATGGTAAAATTTTAACTGTTGAAGATTTTACAGCACCATCAACCGAAGGCCAGACCGTAAATGGTTGGAACGGCTGGGAAATTGAAGAAGCAGTATATGATGACTGTGTATCTGCATTAATTAAAAAAGATATTAATGATGGTTTGGCACCGTATAATGAGGCAGAAAAAGTTCTGTCGCTTACAAGAACAGTAACAGCGGGCGAAGCAAAGGTATCAAATCAGAAAACAAAGAAAAACTTAAAAAATATCAAGCCCGAGATAATGAAACTTGATTTTGACTTTTTATTCCGTACTGATAACAGTATTTTGTATCTGGAATTAGAAGGAATGAACAGACACTATGCAATTTCTAAAACAGGTATAGGCTTAAAGGCATATCCTGAAACACCGTTTGGCAAAACACTTGAGGTAAACAAATGGTATCATATTACCATTGAGCAAGACTCATATACAAATACATATTCGGTTTATTTAGATTACGAAAAGCTTAATGATGAACCAATTTATGCACCCGGAACATATAACATATCTTCGCTTAACTTTTATAGTAATGCAATAACAGCAACCCTGCACGAAAACTTTATGATCAGACGTATTATGGTACGTGACGTAACTCCTTCGGCAGAGCTTGCGGTTAATAATGCAAAACAGGAATTGACTCTTGCGGGTATTGATTATAATACTGCAAGAATTGAATTGCCGCTTTACGGAATTGAAAACACCTCTCTTTCGTGGACATCGTCAAACAACGATGTAATAAGCACAGATGGTGTGGTTACAAGACAAGCAGAAGCAACAGATGTTATTCTTACTGCAAACATTAAAAAAGGTGATGTAAGCGTAACAAAGGATTTTGTAATTAACGTTCTGGCAAACGATCTTCCTGATCCGACTGTTGAGATTATGAAAATTATTGCATCTCAGTTAACTGAGGAAGATATTACAGATGAGCCACAATTCAGAATTACTAAAAATTTAGAATTGCCAAAAGAAATTACAAACGGAAGAGCAGCAGATATAGGTGGCGTAAATATTACATGGAAGAGTAATTATCCGGCTATTATAACAGATGATGGTGTTATTACTCCTCAGCAATACGAAGCAGCAGCAACACTTACTGCAACACTTACTGCTAAATCTAACCCAAGTGTTTCTGCACAAAAAGCCTTAAAATTTGCTGTTGATATGGGAGGAGAGGAACATCACGACTTCCATTTTGAAGATACAACCGACAAAACAGCCGGTGCATCTATCGACACATGGTCAGGCATAGAACTGCGTTCAAAGGAACAGGATACAGAGTATGGTGTGCAGATATTCTCGGATAAAGAACCGCAGGACAGATACTTGTCACATGAAGATGCGAATCATGCTATGTTTATAAACCGCTATACCACAGCAAAATATGATCCGGTAACCTATATGGCGCATGCTACTATTAAAAAGTTTTCGGGCTATTATTATGGAGATGTAATTGCTTTAAGCTTTAGATTTAAATTTAAAAACAGCGGAGAAAAACTGAAACCCGAAATTTATTGTCTGGTTGGTAAAAATACATATTTAACACCTAGCAGTTACGAAATTGGTGGCGGCAGTTTTAATCACACATTTAAAGAGCCGTTGGCGCTTAATGAATGGCATAATATGACACTTTATTTCGATACACTGTCATGGCGTGAGGATATTTATGTAAATGGTGAGTGCATAAGCTCGCAGCCGGTAGATTATGGCGCAGGTCCTTATAAATATCTTAATCAATGGCGTTTGCACAATGATAATTTGGGATATTTGATTGTAGATGATTTGCGTGTGCGCAGTATTTCTGTTCCGAATGATGCAGCTATTATGACTGCTGATGTTAACAGAATATCTGTTCCGCAGACCATTACAGAGGACATAAATCTTCCAAGCAATGCAGGTCGCTGTGCAGTAACATGGAGCAGCTCTGATGAATCGGTAATTTCAGATGGTGGTAAAATTAATCCGTCATCATCAGTTTCTAAGAGTGCTACCTTAACGGCTACCTTCAGATATGGAACGCAGGTACAGACAAAGAGCTTTAATGTAACCGTTCCGGCTCAGACCGCATATAAAGCAGATTATGAAATCGGCAATATCAATATAACAGGCGGCAAAGTTACGGGAGTTTCGTTAAGCCGCAAAAATGCTACAGCCAATAATAATAAATTGCTTGTAGCAGTATACGATCAGGAGGCTCTTTGCGGATTGTATTCATACGATATGGCAGATGATGCAATAGGTGCAAATCGTACTGTTTTAACAGACATATCTTTAGATGGAACGATTAATTATAAAATAAAAGCTTTTGTCTGGAGCTATGATAATGATTCAGGAAAACAGATAAGTAATCTGTGTATTGCAAAGGAGGCAAGCAATAAATGAAACAGTTATTAAGATACCTTTCCTTTTTACTGGTATTTGCAATGTTTTCTTCAATGGCAACTATGTCAGCAGTTGCAGCAGAAGATGTGGCGCAAAGCTATTTAATATCTGAAAGCTTTGACGGTGAAGAAAGACCGGATTCGTTAACATATTACGAAGGCTCGGGAGAAATTACAGTAGAGGATATAAACGGTGAGAGAGCCTTATATTTAAACAATGTTACAGACGGTACATATACTTTGATATGTAAAAGCTTTACGGCTGTTACCGAAGGAACAGTGAAAACTGAAGTAAAATTTATGCAGCCTGATGTTACATCTGACGGGAACATAGTTTTAGAGGCTTTAAGCAACACAGATGCTGTTTTTTCTGTTGTTACTGAGTCGGGTAACTTGTCAGCTAAAAAGGCAGATGGTACTTATACCGCACTTTTAAGCGGTTATAGTGCGGATACCTGGTACACAATTAAAGCTGTAACAGACATAACAAACCAAACGACAGATTTTTATATTGACGGTGAGCTTAAAATTGAGAATGCTGAATTTAATGCAGCGGTAAGCAGTATAGATACGATTAGTTCTTATGCAAAAACCGCACCCGGTTTTTATCTTGACGATTTGATTGTTGCAGGTGAGGTTTGCTATCAAAGTTTGTCTGTAAGTGGAGCGGATAAAGCGCCTGTTCCTAAGGAGACAGGAACAGAATCGACAACTGAATTTTCGGCTTTGCTTTTAAGCATATCCGGCACTGAAGTGACAGGTGATTTGCAATGGAGCATAAGCGGAGATACAACTGATGTAAGAATTGAAGCGTCAGGCGATACAATGTCGGCTAAGCTTTATGTTGGTACAACCGCAACAGTTGGCGGTACTGTTACCATAACAGCTACTGTTGCAGGCGGAACTATTTCTGACAGTATTATCGTAACTTTGCAGGAAATGTCACTTAATAAGGTTGTAATTTCAGGCGATGCACGTGTAAGTGCATACAACGGAAAAGCTACTGAGTTTGCATATACTGCGAAGGTCTATGACCAGTTTAATAACGAAATACCTAATCATTCATTCGTATGGGAGCTTGATAATCAGTCAGTAGCTACAATCGAAGTAAGCGAAAATGGTGTTATTACTGTTTCGGGAACTATGCCCGACAAAGACCAGAAAGCTTATTTAACAGCTCGCCTTGCAGATGACAGCTTGGTTTACGGCACAAAGAGCATTTTGGTACAGAGCTATGACACATATAATAATGATAAGCAACGTTTAGAGTCGGCTATAAAAGGCGTTGACAATATTATTAAAGCGGCAAGTAATCCAGACGGACGAAATCCATTAATGGGCTTTTATATCAGTCCATATAAAAACACCTATGGATATTGGAATCTGCATGGTCCTGAAAGACCAACACCATGTAGCAACCTTACCGAGCAGTTTGAGCTTATGCGCGCTATGGACGGTATTAGCGGACTTACAGGCGACGAAAGCTATAAGCAACGTGTAAGAGATATGTACAAATGGTATCTCGACCATGGTATTTCAAACAACGGCTT
>JAFQAG010000181.1 GCA_017416985.1 Clostridia bacterium | reverse complement strand
TTCTTCTGATGAAGCTATTGACCAGGCTGTTAAATTTATTAAAGATAGCCTTAACAACAAATAATCGGAGGTCATATTATGAAAGCAAAAAGAATAATTGCGTTTTTAGTTTTAGTATCTGCTTTACTTTTATGTACTGCTTGCGGATGCGCTAAAAAAGATATTGAGTCTACTTCTACTAAAGCTCCTGAACAGACACAGGAGGCAGCTGAAACACCGGTAGCATCAGCATCATCCGAAAGTAATGAAAGCATTAAAACAGACGATAAAAAAGCTTCTGCTCCTACTCCCGTTCCTGAATCTAAAAACAAAGAAGTAGTATCAGATGATAAAGCTCCTGATAAAATTTACTGGTTAATAACCGGCGAAAATAATTTGACGTATCACCTTGAAAATTGTGCACAAATTAAAGATAAAGGTGCACAAGAAGTAAACTGGGAAATAGTTAAGACCATTGGCTTACGTCAATGCCCGGAATGTAATCCTCCGCAATACGAGGGTTATGTAAATAATTAAGAAATCATTTATTTCGGCTGTGATATTTGTCACAGCCATTCTATTTCAATAAGGAGGTGTCTTTTATGTTAAAACGTATTCTTGCGGCATTTTTATGTCTTGCTTGTATTTGCTCTTTTAGTGCGTGTAAGCCTGAAGAAGAAATAACCGAAACGCAGCCTGCTGAAGTAAAAAAATACGAAAACCATAACGAGATACCTACCGATGGCGGAACTTTAAAGCTTTGTCTTTTTGAAACTGATACTTTAAATCCGCTCATTACTCAAAATGCGGAAAACATAAGAACCTTAATGCCTTTATATAACAGTCTTTTTACTGTTAATCAGGATTTTAGCTACGCACCTGATTTATGTGACAGTTTTTCAGTTTATGATGATGGAATAAATTATTCTTTCGAATTAAAAAACGGCATAACATTCCACGACGGGTCGCCTCTTACAGCAAGCGATGCTGCATTTTCTTTAAGCTTAATTTTTGAGGCACAGAGTCCTATTGCGTCAAAGCTTTCTGATATTGCCTCATTTAGTGCAAATGGACAGACGTTATTCATCTCTTTAAAACGTCCGGTTGCAAACCTGCCCGCACTGTTAGATTTCCCGATTATTTCTGCTAAAAGCGCTGCAAATACTGCAGATGCAATCGAAAAAAAGGCAGAATACTTGCCAAACGGTACGGGTATGTATAAATTGCAATCATACAAAAAAAATAAAGAAATTCATTTAATCCGCAATGATGAATATCACCAAAACCTTAAATCTTATATAAGCGATATATTGGTTTATCTGGTTAACGACCGCTCAACCGCTATAAAAATGCTTGAGAATTTAAGTGTTGATTTAATTTCGTCAAACGTTGCAAATCCTGACGAATACACGCCTAAGCGTACTGTTTCTTCAGTAGATTATGCAACAAATCAATTTACGTTTTTAGCATTTAACCACGATACTCCGGCACTTAAGCATTCTCGTACAAGGCGTGCAATATCTACCGCTATTGACCGCTCTGCTTTAGTCCGTGATTTGCCCGATAACCGAGTGGTAATTTGTGATATTCCCATTCATCCTGAATCGTGGCTATATCGAATAGAACGAGAAATGACTGCATTTGATGCCGAACTTGCAAAAAATCTGCTCACAGATGATGGATGGAATGATTCTGACAGCGACGGAAGACTCGACCGCATCGTAGGAGAACAAACAGAGGTTTTAGAGCTTAGTATTTTGGTTAATCAGGAAAATCCGCAAAGAGTGAAGCTTGCAAATCAGATAAAGTCTTACCTTGAAAAAGCAGGTATATGGGTTTACGTTGTACAGGTGCCTTTTGCAGAATACACACAAAGACTTAACGACAGACGGTACGATATGGCAATATGCGAAGTCGATATCTCTGACAACAGCGATTTGAAATTTTTGCTGCAATCGGGATATAACATATTTAATGTATCAAACGAACTGCTTGACAATCTGATGCTTGAGGCAGATAAATTAGACGATACCGCAAAAATTCAGGAAATGTACTGGGAAATGTGTACCCTCTTGCAGCAGGACATGCCAATATGCGGCTTGTACTTTAAAAATGCATCTATAATTTTTGACGAATCGGTTAAGGGTAATATTTTGCCGACAGAATCTAACATTTTTAACAATATAAATGAATGGTTTATAACCGAAAAATAGTGCTGATCAAATATATCAGCACTATTTTTATATTGAATTTATAATTTCAACTAAAATAACATCATCACCTATTTTTTTAATTTTATCCCACGTTATTACTAAATCCGTGCTTTTGCCAAAATTAAACAGTTTTGTTCTTCCAGGCACAATTATTGCCTCTATTTCACCTTTTTCAAGACTCACCTCAACATCCGAAACAAAACCAAGGCGCGATGCATCGACAATGTTTATTACCTCTTTTTGTCTTAACTCTCCTGCACGGTACATATATATCCCCTCTTTGCTAAGTATTTACTTTTTTACAATAATATGTTATAATATTATAAAATATGATTTTCAAGGAGAGTTAATATGCTTGAAACATTAAGAGAACAGGTTTGCTCTGCCTGCCATATGATGTATGACAACGGACTTGCAGCCTTTATGTGGGGCAACATAAGTGGCATTGACCGTGCAAATTCGCTGGTAGTCATAACACCTAAAGGACTAGCATTAAATGAAATCACACCTGAAAGTCTGGTAATTTGTGACCTTTATGGCAACGTAGCAGAGGGCGATTTTTTACCATCTGTCGACCTTGCCGCACATATTGCACTGTATCGTGCTTTTGAAAATATCGGTGGTGTTGTTCACACTCATTCTAAAAGTGCAACCGTATGGGCACAGGCAGGACGGGATATTCCGCCTTACGGCATTTCTCATGCTGACTTCTTTAAAGGTGCAATTCCCTGCACCCGTTCTTTAACAATATCAGAAATAGAATCTGAATATGAAGAAACTATGGGGCGCTCGATAGTTGAAACTTTTTTAGAAAGAGGATTAGACCCGGATTCTATTCCCGGCGCTTTAGTTTTTAATCACGGACCATTTGCCTGGGGCACAGACTGTATTGATGCCTTAAAGCATGCCGCAGCATTAGAAACAATAGCAGAGCTTGCATATAGAACGGAACGTATAAATCCTGAAATTATGCCGATTAATAAAGCAATTTTAGAAAAACAATTTTTAAAATAACAGCCGCAATTTTCTAATTTATGCATATTACCATTTTTTTTGGATATACTGATACTGTCCGAAATAATATATTATTTCAGAATTTAATCAAAGGAGTTGTATCAGTATGACCAGTACGATAGACAATGTTGCATTAGTTCTCGTTATTATCGGAGCATTAAACTGGGGCAGTATCGGTCTTTTCGGATTCGATTTAGTCGCTGCTCTTTTTGGAGGACAAATGTCTTTAATCAGTCGTATCATCTATTCTTTAGTCGGTGTTGCAGGTCTTTGGAGTATTACTCTTCTGTTTAAAGAAAAGTTGCCTGCAAAATCTGGAATGGAATAATAACGACGAGCAAATTTATTGCATTTTGCAAACCGGCTGTTTTTTCGAAAACTCTCGAAAAAACAGCCTTTTTTCTTAATTTTTAAAAAAAATATAAGAAACATAATAAAATTACTGGTATTTTTATTTTATTTGTGATACAATAGTATATATTAGCATATTTATGTGCTTTTAAGCCTTAGTAAGGGAGGAATTTTAATGGCTATTAAAACTGAAAACGAATTTGGTGCAATTGTAATGTCTACTAACGTTATCGCCCGAATTGCAGGTAAGGTTGCTTCGGGATGCTACGGCGTTGTTGGTATGGCATATCGCGGCGCATCTGACAACATTACCAGACTTTTAGGCTGGGATTCTATAACTAAGGGTATTCGTGTGTCCACTGAAGACGATAAAATTAATATTGAACTGCACATTATTGTAGAATATGGGGTTAACATTAAAGTAATCTCTGACAGCATTATTGGCAGCGTTCGATACAGCGTAGAAAGCATGACCGGTTTTAAGGTCGGCAAGGTAACTGTCAATGTGGAAGGTATCCGTGTTGAACATTAAAGTTTCCATAACAAATTCTGGAGGTGCTAACCTTGATTAATACCATTGACGCCAGAGGACTTTTAGAGGCGTTTTTATCTGGAGCTAACAGACTCTGTAATCATA
>JAFQAG010000180.1 GCA_017416985.1 Clostridia bacterium | reverse complement strand
GTACCTGTCGTTATTCCAGGACCGCCTAGATAGGTTTTATGTGCTGCACCGGTTATAATCTTAGTTTCACCGTTATATGCTGACGAACCGTAGTTAGCTAACTTTACATCAGGATAGAATTGTGAAATTGGCTCATACGCTGCACGATTGTGATACATTGCAACTCTGTCACCGTCTACCACTCTGTTCCATATGTTATAAGCTGATTTATCCTTTGTGTAATGAACTACATAGTACAAATCACCCTGAGATTCGTCACCGAATTTAAAATTACGTTTTTCAAGCTCTGGTCTTATTTCGGTTGCGTATTTAGGATGACTGATAATAGCATCTGCAACCTCTTGCTTTTTCATTGACCAGTTAGACATATCTGCCTCTAAATCGTCGATAACGTAATCAAGCTCTGCACCCTCGTTTTTTAATGCCTCGAAAAACTTTAAGTGTAATTCACGTACATGCTCTGTTCCCTTATCCCAAACAGTAAGATTATCACGGTCTTTTGTTATTTCAGTCATCACGTTGCGTATATCAATACCACGTCTGCCTTCTGGCATCGTTTTTAAATAACGAGCCGCATTTTTTGCGGTTGGAATAGGGCCTTGTGACATTAAATCATTATATAGAAGGTCATAAGGCTTATATATATTTTTGGCTTCTGTGCTTTCTTTAAAAAGATAGCCCCAAAAGCTCCCTTTTTTACCCTCATCAGCACAAGCGCTGCCAACAGGCAGCGCCATAGCTAAAACTATAACTACACACAACAATTTTAATAATAAACTTTTCTTCAATTTATTTTTCATAATTATTTTGCTCCCAACAAATCAGGAATAACGTGCATTAAACGTTCGAATATAACAGCCATTTCTGCTCTTGTGCAGATGTTATTAGGACGGAAGCTGCCGTCCGGATAACCCTCGAGTAAACCAAGTGCAGTAACTGCATTAATGTTATTTTGTGCATCGTTGTTTAAGTAGTATAAATCGTTAAACTGTGATGTAGCACCCTGAGTTTCAATGCTCATAGCTTTTACTAAAATATTGCACATTTTAGCACGTGTTAAGTTTGTTTCCGGTGCTAAAAGCGAACCGTTTTCAGGTGCTATCCAGCCGCCAGCTGCTGCTGTTGATACAATGTCAGCATACCATTTGTCAGCCGAAACATCGCTATATCCACCTGCGTATTCTGTTGTTTTAACACCTAATACACGCATAAGCATTGCTAAAAACTCTGCTTTGTTAATCATTCTGTCAGGCTCCATACCAATGTCTGTGCCCTGCATAACTCCTAATGCCATCATATTAGCAAAGCTGTTTTCTGCCCAATGACCTTTTGCGTCTTGAGGCATTGCGCCACTAAATAGCGGAACCTTGCCACCCTTGCCCACTATCGGATTTAACACTAACTTTGTTGTAGCAACCGGTGTCTCAGGTGCCTGTGTTGCACTAGATGAATCTTCTTTATTTTCAGTATCTACAGGAGCAGTCGGTTTGCTCGGTGCTGATTCTGCCTCAATAATCGGTTTTAAATAGTTGTTAGGATCTGGCATTGTTTCACTTGATTCCTGATTAGCACCATCCGGTAAATGATCCGGTGTGTCAACCGGCTCGTCAGGTATCGGATAGTCAAGAGATCTGTATTCTTTTGGCCATGTTGCATCAGGGGTAATTACCCAATAACCATACTGTGAAACCTTATCTTCTGGCTCGTAAATAAAGCTGCCTTCAGGGAATTCGATGCACTGGTTACCAATTCTGAAGTTTACACCGCCAATAGTGTTTACCAAGAAGTTATCCATGCTGACACCAGGTGTGTAAAGGTCAGGAGTGATTCTCCATACGCCTTTGCCGTTAGCCTTCATACCTGAAAGGAAGTAACGCTGATCCCATGAAGGTACCGCATTAAGTGATGGAGTGATGTTTTCTCTGTCTTCAAAACCTGCAACCTCGCCCAGTTCTTTAAACGCATGTCTTAAAAGCTCCATATCGTCACCGGGGTCAGTAGAGCCGTGGTTATAAATCAAGAACGGGTCTGGGTTAAACATACCAAAATGTAAAATCATTTCGTTATAATAGTCGGTATTATAGTGGTTATGATATGCAGACTGTCCCTTAGATACCCAGGTTCTTGCACCAATCCATGGCATAAAGCCTCTGTCGGATTCCGCACAACCGATGATTGTATTATTATTTTTAATCATTTCGATTAAAAGATGGTTAAACGGGGTATCTGCCATTGTAGCATACGGATACTCTTTCGGAGGATTATCTGCAATCATACCAAAGTTACCATAGTTAACTGTTGATGCCGATGTTCCTACAGGTTCACCCCTTACACCAGGAGCCGAACGTGTACCCTGATAGTTATATACAGGAATCTTACCTGTTCCTATATCACCCTTACCATAGTTTGAAAACTTGATGTCAGGATAGTATTTAATAATTGTTTTATAAACAACCTCGTTATAGGTTCTCCAGAATACACTTCCGTTAAATACCTCATTAAAAATACTGAATGCGGTATCTGCACCCTCGGGGCGCTCTTCTTCATAGAATCGGCTGCGTCGAGGCTCTTGTGCACCTGGGAAAATATTAATATACTCTAAGTCATAATCTTCGCCGAACACATAGCCCGCTGCTTCAAGCTCAGGACGTATTTTCTGATATTCGGGCATCTGTTCAACTTTTTTTAATTCGTTTTTAATCCATTCCTCGTACAAATGACCGTTTTTAGCAATGGAATCTTGTATAGATTCTGAATCGTTTCTAAAATGAGCAATAGCCACATTTTCAATAGCGTAACACAAAATGCCGCTTTCGTTATCATCTATAACATAGTCGAGCTCTGCTCCTGCATCCTTCATTGCTGAAAAGAGCTGGTCAGTATCTTTTCTTAACTGCTCAATAGATGCATC
>JAFQAG010000179.1 GCA_017416985.1 Clostridia bacterium | reverse complement strand
TGGGCGCAACAGATTCTGATGCAGTATCTGTCGGCTCTGGAGCAGAATTTTTTTGTGAGCAAGCGGACAATAAAAAACACATACTGATTATCGCAATAATAAATTTCATTTTCTTCACCTTTTTTAATTTGTTATTTTTATTATGCTTTTTTTAATAAAAAACAAACTATGAAAAATATAGATAAAATTTAACAAAAAAAGTATTTTCAAACGTAAAAAAATCTGGTATACTATAAAATAAATTTATTAAATTTTTGGAGGTAATTATGGAAATAGAAAAGAAAATAAGCGACTCCGTTATTGATATGGTAGAGTTGGTTTTGCCAAATGACGTTAATCTTCTTAATAATTTAAAAGGCGGCACTTTAATGCATTGGATAGATATTGCGGCGGCACTTACAGCGTCAAAGCATTCTAATCATATTGTGGCAACTGTTGCGATGGACAGCCTTGATTTTAAGCATCCAATAAAGCTGGGCGAAATGGTAAGACTTGTAGCAACAATGGTGTCGGTAGGAAATACATCAATGAAAATTAAAGTTGAGGTGTGGGCAGAAAATCTGCAGACCGGCTCGGTAATAATGACAAATGAAGCGAATCTTGTATTTGTTGCCTTAGATGATAATGGAAGACCTGTAAGAGTTCCGAGATTGATAGAGGGATAACAGGAGATGTAAAAACAGTTCAGAACGCAAAAGACAAAAATAAAAAACAAAGAAAAAAACGCCCACTTTCGTGGGCGTTTTGTGTTGCATAATATAATTATTTACCAGCAACGATGTCTTTTAAAGCTTTACCAGCTTTAAATGCCGGAACAGTAGTAGCCGGGATTTTGATAACTGCGTTTGTCTGTGGGTTTTTACCGGTTCTTGCAGCACGTTTTCTAGCTTCGAAAGTACCGAAACCTACTAACTGGATTTTGTCACCTTTCTTAAGAGCGTCACCTACAACGTCAACGAAAGAGCTAAGAACTTTTTCAGCGTCTTTCTTTGTTACGTCAGCTTTTTCAGCTAACAGTGCAACTAATTCTGTCTTATTCATCACAATTCCTCCTATGTTTAAATTAAAATATTTCTTTATATAGCTATTGCTATAACTAGACTAATTCTTTTTTGCCTCGTTCCACAAGGCTATTTGTTCATCAAGCGGCATATCAGAAAGTTTTTTGCCCTGATTTTCGGCAATTGTTTCAACTTTTTCGAATCGGTCAATAAATTTTTCAGTTGCCTTTTTAAGTGCGGTTTCGGCTTTTATATTTGCAAAACGTGCGACACTTACTGCGGCAAACAATAAATCACCAAGCTCTTCTTCAATATGCTCGGCATTACCCGACTGTACTGCCTGATTAAGCTCTGCAGTTTCTTCAGAAACTTTCTCTAAAACTCCATTTATATCGTCCCAGTCAAAACCTGCCTTGGCTGCCTTTGATGACACCTTTTGAGCACGCATTAAAGCCGGCAGATAACTGCACACGTCTTTCATACCCTGTGTAACGCCCAAAATGCCCTTTTCCTTAATTTTGTTCTTTTCCCATGTAGCTAACACCTCTTCAGGTGTGTCAGCCTTGTCAGAACCAAAAATGTGAGTGTGTCGTGATATCATTTTATTGCAAACATGATTTAACACATCGCCTATAGTAAATGTACCTTCAGATTCGCCTATCTGCGAATGAAATACAACCTGCAATAAAACATCGCCTAATTCATCGGCAAAAGCATCTTTATCTCCGCTGTCTAAAGCCTCGATTGCTTCGTATGCTTCTTCAACCAGATTCATTTTGACTGATTCGTGGGTTTGAACCTTGTCCCAAGGGCAACCATTCTCCCCACGCAACACTTTTATTATACCAATTAAATCGTCAAATGTATAGTCTTTTTTTCCTATGTTCATAAATTTTTCACCTATTTCCAAAAAAAGTATATATTTTTTAGTAATTTTGCCGAAAAAAATGGCACTTTTGCTGCTTTTTTACGGAAAAAATTTACTATTCGTGTTTTGTAATTGTAGAAATATCGTCTTTTTTTATCGCTTTTAAAAGCCAGATTGCTGCAAAATAAATTATTGCGCCAACTAAAATTGCAGCAAAAAGTGAAATTGCAACCTTAAGTTGCGCATCCGATGTAAGCGGAGTTATTGGTGCTGACTGCGGCAAAAATGTAACTGTTTTATTCAAAGCAGGTGCGCCTGTCAGCGAGCCGGCAACCTGATAAGTAAAGTATGCAGATATCATCATCAAAATAACAGCGATAAGCGGTTTAATTATATTATTTGCTATACTAAATTCAGGTTTTATTATTTTAAAGATTGCAAATATATTAAGCAATGCGATTGTCAGATAACATAATACTGTTGAAATTGGTGCGCCGCCTATGTTTATGGCAGGTGAGGCAAGCAAAACAAAGCCTGATGCAATCTTAACAACCGCTCCGATTCCCATATTAATTACAGGAATCATAACGTGACCGGATGCCTGTAAAATCGCTGTACTTACAGATACTAAGCAGACAAAAATTACTGCCCAACCTAAAATTATAAGCATGCTTTGCGCTCTTGCGTTGTTATAGACAACTGCTAAAACCGGTTCTGATAGAAGTGAAAGTCCGGCAGCGCAGGGCAGTGCAAACAGGGTGGTAAGCCTTATAGAAATTTCGGTAAAACGTCGTACCTTGTTCATAGCCTTTAGGGCAAATGCACCCGAAATTGCCGGCACTAAGCACATTGAAAGAGCCGTAACTATTGTAAGCGGTAAATTAAACATCGGAACAGCAAAGCCTGAGTATGCGCCGTAAAGAATTTCGGTTGCTTTTGTGCTTAAAGCCTCGCCAATTACGCATTCACTTGCTGAAAGTCCGAAATATTCAAGCAAGGTCTGATACATTTCTGACGAAACGATAATGCTGCCTAAACGCTTGCGAATCATAAAAAGGTCTATAAGGTTAGTAAGCGAAGATACAGCAGCGCCAAAGGTTATAGGTATTGCAATCGCCGCAAGCCTTAGCATAATTGTGCGCATTGAGCGCACCGGCTGTAGTTTTGGCAGACTGGCTGCCTGAATCTTTTTTTTGTCGATTATATATATAATAAAAATTGTAAGGCAGCCTAAAAATGAACCTGCTGTTACGCCCAAAACAGCGCCTGCGGCTGAATTAATAAGTCCGGTCGGGAGCAATAGTGAGGCAAGCATAAGACCGATTATAAGCTTTCCTAAAGCCTCTGCTACCTCGCTCATAGCGGTAGGGGTCATATTTGAACGCCCCTGAAAATATCCTCTGAAGGCTGACATAACGGCAACAAAAAATATTGCAGGAGCAATTGCCATAATTCCTAAAGCAGAGTTTTCTGAGCCTACACTTTTTGCAAGCAGACCAGAACAGAAAAATAATACACATCCGCCTAAAAGACCGATTACGGTTAGAAGAATTAAGGCGGCATTAAAGATTTTTCGTGCCTCTTGCTCGTTATTTTTAGCCGTGCTTTCAGATACCATTTTCGAAACGGCAACGGGTAATCCTGCCGTTGCTATTACAAAAAGAATGGCATAAAAGTTATATGCGCTTGAAAAAAGAGCCATTCCTTCTTCCTGTAAAATATGCGCAAGCGGAATTTTAAATACAGCACCAATAAGTTTAACTAAAAAATTTGCTGCAACTAAAATTGCCGTTCCTGTCAAAAAAGACTGTTTTTTTATTCCTGCCAAGCTGTTCACCCTTTCGTTTTTAGGTAGTGGCTTTTTATATAATGTATTTTTAAAAAGTGGACATTATACTAAAAAGCATAAAACAAGCTGTTATTTTCCAAGACAAAAACGTGAGAAAATTCTGTCTACTATTTCTTCCGAAACAGTCTGACCTGTTATTTCGCCAAATGCACTTATGGCATTTGTTACATCTATTGCAATTAAGTCGGCAGGGACAACGCCTATTGCGCTAATTGCGTTATTTAGGTATTCTGCGCTTTCGGCTAATGCCTGCTTGTGGCGCAGATTTGTTATTGTAACTTCGCCGTTTGCTGATATTTCACCGAGCTTAAACATTTCTGAAATAGTATCCCCCAGCTTATCTATGCCGGTTTTTGCTTTGGCAGAAAGAGCCACGCAAGGAAAACGACCGTAGAATTCTGATACATCGAGGTTTGGTGCAAGGTCTGTTTTGTTTATAATTAAAATTGCTTTTTTGCCATCCAAAGAAGCTGCAATTTTTCTGTCTTCGTCAGTTATACCACAAGATGCGTCAAGAATCATAAGCACAAGGTCGGCTTTTTTCAAATATTCCTCAGCCTTTATTATGCCTAAGGATTCTACGGGATTGTCAGTATCACGTATTCCTGCGGTATCAAAAATATTAAGGCACACACCCGAAAGTACAACTCGTTCTTCGATAACATCACGTGTTGTACCGGCAATTTCAGTTACAATTGCACGGTCGGTATCAGACAGGGCATTTAAAAGTGAAGATTTGCCCACGTTTGGTCTGCCACAAATAACAGTGTTTATTCCGTCACGTATTAAAGTGCCTCGTTCAGATGTTTTTAAAAGAGCATTAACTTTATTTAAAACATCTTTTAAAATATCTTTAAGCTGTTGCTCTTTAAGCTCATCAATTTCCTCTTCGGGATAGTCAGCCGCCACATTAATCTGTGCAGTTACATCAAGCAGACGGTCACGGAGAATCGCAATTTCTCGTGATAAGCTTCCTTCTAACTGATGAGTAGCAGTATCTAACGCAAGTGATGAGGTAGAGTTAATAACATCAATAACAGCCTCGGCTTGTGATAAATCCATTTTGCCGTTTAAAAATGCACGCTTTGTAAATTCGCCTGCAGATGCCAAAACGGCACCATGAGTTAAAATTGCAGACAACACGGCATTTGTTACAGTTATGCCGCCGTGGCAGCTTATTTCTACTGTATTTTCACCGGTAAAGGTGTGTGGTGCGTGCATTACAGAAACCAAAACCTCGTCAATGGTTTTGCCGGCATCAATTATATGCCCGTAAAGAATGGTGTGGCTTTTTGCCTGAGAGGTAGTCTTACCCTTAGGATTTTTAAAAATGCGGTCGCAGACAGTAAAAGCATCGCTTCCGCTGACTCTTATGACCGAAATTCCGCCTGTTCCGTGCGGAGTTGCAACTGCGGCTATTGTGTCATTAATCATTGTTATTTCCCCTTAATGTATTAAAGTCATCTAAAATATCGGTGAGTGCGTCTAAAAAATCTGCAATTTCTGAAAAATGAGATAAAAGCCTGAATGCCTTTAAAACCTCTAGCTTAAATTCCCGGCTTATATAAGGCGATGCTTCAGGATGTGTAAGCGGACAGCTTACAGCCCTGGGGTCTAAAATTATACGAACATCGCTGCCTTTTCGAAAGTAAGGTATAAGCGGAAAAATACGGCACGAAAGAGGTCTTTCGCTACGCTCACACGGACGTGTGCAACAAACAAGCTTTGCACATTTGCTGTTTTTGTATGTAAAATCAGAATCAATTATTTTAAATCCGTCGTTGTTTGCAAAAAGAGCTTCTTCACCCGGAAAAAGATACATTCCTGTTTCGTCATCATCGTAAGATGAACAGCATAGCTTTCCGCACAACTCACCGCAATCAAGCGGTAGAGGAGTTAAATCGTCTAAGTGCCGATAAATAGCTTTGTAAATTTCTTTTATATGCATAGCTCCTCCAATGATAAAACGCGGTGCGGCTTTGGGCCGCAAGCCGCGCATTTTTTGATTTTATGCTTTGTCGAGTGCTTCTTTTAACAGCTTATTAATCATCTGCGGGTTAGCTTTACCCTTAGATACACGCATAACCTGTCCAACCAAAAAGCCCATAGCTCTGTCTTTACCTGCTTTATAGTCAACAATAGACTGTGGATTCTGGGCAAGAACATCATTAACCATCTGAAGAATTGCGCCTTCGTCAGAAACCTGAGCAAGACCCAGCTTTTCAACCAAAGCTTCAGGATCAGCAGGTTCTGCAAACATTGCATCTAAAACCTTTTTAGCCGCACTGTTTGAAATTGTTCCTTTGTCAATTAAAGCAATCATTTTAGCAAGCTGTGCCGGAGTGAACGGAATATCAGCCGGCTCAAGCTCTTTGTCGTTTAAAATTTTAGAAATATCACCCATTAACCAGTTACTTGCTGTCTTAGGCTTAGCACCCTCTGAAACTGTTGCATCAAAGAAATCTGCCATCTTTTTAGAAGATGTTAAGATAAATGCATCATATTCAGGCAGACCATATTCACCAATGTAGCGGGCTTTGCGCTGCTCTGGCATTTCAGGGATAGTGTTTTTAATTTGTTCAACCCATTCGTCAGATACAACAATCGGCACTAAATCAGGCTCGGGGAAGTAGCGGTAATCCTGAGCGTCTTCTTTGCTACGCATAGGTATGCTTTCGCCACGAACATCGTCCCAACGACGAGTTTCCTGCACAATAACGCCGCCGTTATCTAAGATTTCTGCCTGACGTTTTTGTTCATATTCCATAGCACGAACTGCCGCGCGGAAAGAGTTAACGTTCTTCATTTCGCAACGTGTGCCGAATTCTTTTTGTCCTACAGGACGAAGAGAAACGTTTACGTCACAACGAAGAGAACCCTCCTGCATTTTACAGTCAGAAACTTCGGTATATTCTAAGATAGATTTTAATGTTTCTAAGTATACTCTTGCTTCTTCTGGTGAACGCAAATCTGGCTCTGATACGATTTCGATAAGCGGAACACCGCAACGGTTATAGTCTGCCATTGACTCGTTGCTGTAATCGTCGTGAATAAGCTTTCCTGCATCTTCTTCAATGTGGATACGAGTAATACCGATACGGCGTGTTTCGTCGTTTACGTTAATATCAATGTATCCGTTCTGACAAAGCGGCAGGTCGAACTGAGAAATCTGATATGCTTTAGGAAGGTCAGGGTAGAAGTAGTTTTTTCTGTCCTGTTTTCCGTATTTTGTAATAGAGCAGTTTGTAGCAAGACCGGCTTTTATAGCATAGTCAACAACCGCCTTATTAAGCACGGGAAGAGTTCCCGGCATACCTGTACAAACAGGGCAGCAACGGGTATTAGGCTCGCCACCAAATTCGTTTTTACAGCTACAGAATATTTTTGTTTTAGTTGAAAGCTCTGCATGGACTTCAAGTCCGATGACTGTTTCGTATTTCATTTTCTAGTCCTCCCTTACAGATTCGGTCTTACTTTAGTGATTGTTTTTTCAAGAGCATATGCGGCATTTAATACAGTTGCTTCGCCAAATGGCTTTCCGATAATCTGAATACCAATCGGAAGACCTGCTTTATCATAACCGCAGGGGATTACGATTGCCGGCAGACCACCGATGTTAACCGAAACTGTACAAATATCGCCCATATACATCTGCAGTGGGTCAGAGGTTTTTTCTCCGATGCCGAATGCAGTAGTCGGGGAGGTAGGAGTAACAAGCACGTCATATGTTTCGAACGCTTTTTTAAAGTCATTCATAACCATTGTACGCACCTGCTGAGCCTTTTTATAATACGCATCATAATAGCCTGATGAAAGTGCATATGTTCCAATCATTATACGGCGTTTAACTTCTGCGCCAAAGCCTTCACTTCTGGTCTGGCAGTAAAGGTCTAAAAGGTCGCTGAATTTTTCAGCACGATATCCGTATTTAACGCCGTCAAAGCGTGCTAAGTTAGAGCTTGCCTCAGCTGATGAAATCATATAATATGCAGGAAGTGCATATTCGTTAAGCGGAAGACTCATATCGGCAGATTCTGCACCGAGTGCCTTCATATTTTCAACTGCTTTGGTAATTGCATCTGTAACCTCTGTGTCGATACCTGCGCCAAAATATTCTTTAGGCATACCGATTTTTAAGCCTTTGATATCGCCTGTTAATGCTTTTTCAAAGTCAGGATGCTCGATGTTTACACTTGTTGAATCTTTAGCATCATAGCCTGCAATCTGATTTAAAACCATAGCGCAGTCTTTAACGTCTTTTGTCATAGGTCCAATCTGGTCAAGTGATGATGCAAAAGCAATAAGACCATAACGTGAAACAGAGCCGTATGTCGGCTTTAAGCCAACGCATCCGCAAAATGATGCAGGCTGGCGGATAGAACCACCGGTATCTGAACCAAGTGTAAAATATGCTTCGTCAGCAGAAACGCAGGCTGCACTTCCGCCTGATGAACCACCCGGAACTTTTGTGATATCATAAGGATTTTTTGTCTTTTTAAAATATGAATTTTCAGTAGACGAACCCATTGCAAACTCGTCCATATTAAGCTTACCCAGTAAAACTGTTCCTGCATTTTTAAGCTTTTCAGTAACAGTTGCATCATACGGTGGCTTAAAGTTATAAAGCATTTTAGAAGAACATGTGGTTAAAACGTCTTTAGTACACATATTGTCCTTTAATGCCATTGGAACACCAGCTAAAGCGCCAACGTCTTCGCCCTTTGCAATTTTGGCATCGATTGCTTCTGCCTGTGCGATAGCTTCGTCAGGTAACACTGTAACATAGCTTTCTATCTTATCTTCAACCTGATTGATTCTGTTTATGGCAGATTGTGTTGCCTCTTTTGAAGAAATTTTCTTTTCTTTAATCATATCACGGATTTCGTGAGCTGTTAATGTATATAAATCCAATTTTGCCACCTCGTTTAAATCGTAAATTTATTATTCAACAACCTTAGGAATCAAGAAACCGTCGCCGTCAGAATCAGGAGCATTTTTTAAAATTTCTTCTCTCGGGAACGATTCTTTAACTTCGTCTGCACGGAACGCATTCTGCATAGGAATTGCGTGGGCAGTAGGAAGAACTTCATCGGTGTTCAATTCGTTTAATTTATCAGCAAAGCCTATAATATTTCCCATATCGTTTATTAAGCTTTCGGTCTCCGTTTCGGTGAGGTTTAATCGTGCAAGCTTAGCGACGTGCAAAACCTCTTCTTTAGTTATTTTCATATCGGATTCCTCCTAAAATTTATTCATAACAAGACCTGTTATAAGTTTCGGATAGAAATAAGTTGATTTCTGCGGCATTTTTTCGTTTGCAAGGGATACATCTTTAATTTCGTGTACCTTTGTTGCGTTTAAGAGGAACGAACACTGATATTCGCCGTTTTTAACGCTATCTGCTGCCTCACTTGCATAACGTGTGTATACAAGGTTTTTCTGATTTGCCATATTTTCCATATCGATTCCGAAAATATCGCCTAAAATGAGTGTGTGCAGTATTGCAACATCAAGACCTAACCAGGCATCTGATTTGTCAGAAATATGCTTTTTCATAGCGGTTTTATCGGTTAAGGTTAAAAGATAGAAATAATCTTTGCCAGTATAAAAAGCGAATGCTTTTTCGGTATCCTTTAATGCCTCGATAGCTGCTTCCATTTCTTTTGCGGCATCAGCTTTTACAGCAATCTTTT
>JAFQAG010000178.1 GCA_017416985.1 Clostridia bacterium | reverse complement strand
AGGCTATAACGGAGAGTTTGCTCCGACAGATAACACAACGAGAGGACAGGCTGCAGCACTTTTGGCAAGAGCCTGCGATTACATACAGTAACAGAAGGGAGTAATGGCATTGAAAAGAATATTATCATTACTGATTGCTTTGTCAATGGTTTTATCGGTCTGCATAGTGTCGCTGGCACAAAATGCTGAAACCGAAACGACAGTAAAATATGATACGGTTGCCTTTAGCAAAGCATTAAATCTTATGGAAAGTGTTGCAGGCGAGTCGGTTTTTGGCTCTGACCCGATAAAAATGCTTACAAGAGCCGAGTTTGTAGAAGGCATTGCAAAAATATTTAAGGCAGAAGATGTAGAAGGTTCATCAATTTATTTAGACGTTGCCGATGATCATAAAAACATAGGTGCAATAAATGCAGCATATAATCGTGGCTGGATTTCAAAGGCTGAAAACTTTAATCCTGATGCGCAGATTACATATGCACAGGCTTTAAAAATCGTACTTATTGCAACAGAGTACGGAATGTTTGCCGAAGCTAAAGGTGGATTTCCGGGCGGATATTTAGAGGTTGCAGAGATTATAGATTTGTTTGATAACATAAACGTATATAATGGTACATCTGTGTCAGTTGCCGATGCAACCATACTTTATTACAATCTTATGTTTGCGCCTGTGTTCAAAATAACTGCAGTTGGCGAAGCTATGCCGTTTGAGCTTACAAAAGAAACACAGCTTGAAAAAATGTTTGATGCATATAAAATCGAGGGCATCGTAACAGCAACCGAGCATAATTCGATTTTAGTTAATGCTCCATTTAAAAAAGATAACGGACAGATTGAAATTGACGGTATATCATATGAGTTTGAAGATTCAGACGTATCACTTTTAGGTAAAAATGTAATTGCTTATTGCTCAAAAGAGGGCGCAAGGCTTAAAAAGATTTATTGCGTTATTCCTGAAAGAAATGACGAAATTACATTCTTAGCAAAGGATTATGAAGGAATAATAAACGGTACTGTCCGTTATTACGAAGATGAAAAACTTAAAGATGAAGATTTAGAAACTGCATACGGCATAATCTACAATGGCAGAAGAGTTGTTAAACTAGAGGACTATATGCTTGATGATGTAGGAGCAACAATCAGAATTTTAGATAACAACTATGATGGCATATATGATTATGTTTTTGTTGATTCGTATAAATACGGAGTTATTACAGGCGTAGATTATGTAGAGGGATATATTGCGTTTAAAACTCCTGATGAGCTTATCGACTTAACAGCAGATGACGAGCATGCTTGCTATTTCCGTGATGCAAACGGCAATAAAATAGAGCTTTATGAGCTTACAACAGGAGCGGCAGTGGCAATTAAAGCCTCGGCAGATAACAGACTTTATGACCTTACTGTTCTTCCTGAAACAGCATCTGGAATTATAACCTCGATAGATTACGGAGAAAACATAATGTCTATCGGCGAAAATGCTTATGAAATTTCGCCCAGCTTTAAAGAAAAATATATTGATGCAAAAATTTTAGCAGCAGGAGATAATGTTACTGTTGCAATCGGTATTCATGCCGAGGTGGCATATTTGATTTCTTCTTCGTCTGAGGCGGTTTACGGAATTTTGCACAACGTAGACAAAGATGGAGAAGGATTAAACAGAAGTGCACGTGTTAAAATCCTTACAACTAACTGCGAATTTAAGGTTTTTGAAATCGCCGAAAAGGTTGTTATAGATGGCGCATCTAAAAAGCTTAGCCGAGATGATGCATATACATATATCAATACAAAGCTTACAGAAGCAAAAAATGATACAACAAATCCTGTATTGGTAGTAAAATACACTTTAAATGCAGAAAATCAGATTAAAATGCTTGATTTTGCAAGTACTGATACGAGCAATTTCGGTAAAACCATTGATCCGCAGAACTCGCTTACAAAATATATTGATAAAAGCGAAACTGTTACTTACAGAAACGGTGGCTTTGCATCTAAAGTAATGCTTAAAACAGCAACTATAATATTTGTTTCTGAAAATCTTGATGAAAGAGATGACGAGGCAAATTATGCTGTTGGCAATTATACAATGTTCCACTCTAACGTAACAGACGGCTATAAGGTAGATGCTTATGATATAGACAATACAGGCAATGCAGCATTTGTAATTGTTTATTTAAGCGGTGATGTAGATAAAAAAATAGCAAGATACTCAGAAAGCTATATGATAGAAAAGGTTACACAGGTTTCGGTTGACGGTGAAGATTATTTAAAATTATATTGCTGGAGCAAAAATAAATATCAGAACGTGTTAATGCCGACTGATGTAGCGATTAACAAAAGCTCAGGCGCAACTACTTTAGTACCTGGCGATATCGTAAGACTTAACATAAAAGATGACAAGGTACAAAAGGTTTATGTTGACTATGACTATTCAACAGGAACTCACGTAAAAGATGCAACCAACGGTGCAGATTTCGGTAACGAAGCAGCACAGCATCCGCTTGCTTTTGTCTGGGGTAAGGTTTATAACATTGGCTTGGGCACACTTGTTATAAGTAACGAGGTTGACGAGCAGGGCAACGTAAGCTTTGCATTTGATGATTTAAGACCATATTCAATAAACAACGTAATTGCCTGCTTCGATTCTGAAACCAAAACCATAAGAACAATAAAGGCAGACAGCATTCACTCATATATAGGACACGGTCAGGGTGCAGACAGGGTTATCTTGCGAACAAACTATAACAGTCCTAGTTGTGCGTTTATTATCAGATAAGGAGGGAATGAGATGAATAAAGCAGTAAAATCGGTTGCATCATTATTAGTTTCTTTAATCACAATGCTTCAGTTTATACCTGTTTTTGCAGCAGACGAAGCATACAAGCTTAATATGACTTTTAATAATATTGCGACCAATGAAATAACTATCGACGGACTTACAACAAGCGGCGGAAAAGTTCGTGTTACATCCGTCGATGCTAAAAACAAAGCAATATATTTAGAAAATAGCGTCTCAGAAACTTCAATTGCTGCAGAAGGTGTTCCTGCAGCTGGATGCGATGTGGTATACAGTATAGATGTAATGGCAGACAATATGCCTGTAAATCTTACATTCGGTACAACACAAAGTGCTACATCAGCACCAAGCACAGATGTTGTTTTCTTTAGAATTATAAATAACAGAATCACAACCAGCGAGGGTAAAGAAATTGGTACAGTAAAAAGCAGTGCTTTTACAACTATTACTGTAATCTCAAGAAAAGTAAAGGTTTGTGATTATTATATTAACGGCAGAAAGGTTTTATCTAACCGTGATTTGCCGAGCTCTGCATTGGGTGCATTTGTTGCAGCAAGACAGCCAGGCGGTAATTCTTGTTATATCGACAATTTAAGATGCTACGAAGGCTCTAAAATAAATAACAATATGGAAAATGCTGCATATAGCGATGCAACTGTAGATATTATCGCACAGCAGGATTTTAACGGTGACGTAACCTACTTTGATAACAGATTCTGTTATACATCAGGTGCACCAAGATATTATAGATATACAGCATCACCAAAAACAAACGAGATTATAACAACAAGACTTATAGATTATCAGAGTCCTGACAGAACTGATTATATCTATATGAAAAGAAACGATAATTCGGCAGACTGCTACTTTAACATTGCAATATCTATGCCGTCTACCGCCAATGCTCCTGAATTTAAGCACAGATATTTTAAAATGGAAGGCGACTTTAAAGCCGATAAACTTCAGGAAATTTTATTTATCGCGCGTGACAGCTTAACAACAGGTTCAAGCTTAGATACAAGTATTAAAATAGATCCGAACGGCGGTGTAAGCGGCGGCGGAGCTTCAGTGTCCAACGCAGTAACTCAGGGTGAATGGTTCCATCTTTTATGGGCACTTAACTTAGAAACAAAAACCTTTGATGTTTACGTAAACGGTAAAAAGATTATCAGTAATGCCGCAGTTAATGCTAACGCAAGCCAGTTTAACACATTCAGAGTATGCCTTAACTACTCAACAGTTGTTGGTGACCTTTATCTTGATAACTTTAATATCACAGGTTTAGTAAAACCGATTGTTGATGGCGTAGAAGAAAAAACGGGCGTTATTCCGACAGACGACAACATCGTTGACTTTTTAAAAGACAAAATCGGCATGCATGCATACGGCAACCTGCTCCATAAAGACGGGGTTAAAACTCCGCTTGAAACAAAAGGTATTTATGATAAAAATACAGAGCAGTACTATGTAACAGCCGATACCTTAAACAAGGCATTTGACCTTAGCTTAGAAGAGAAAAACGGTGAAATTTCGGGCGATATTTCAGTAAAAGCCGACGGAACCGTTTTGTTAAAAGATGGCAAAACCTTTAAGCTTGAATATGCTCCTAAAGCAGAAAATGGCAGAATGTACGTGCCTGTAAAACAGTTTGCAAAGGATGCAGTAGGCAAGCACGTTTGGTGGTTTAAAACAGGTATATTACTGTTCTCGGACCGTGAGCTTAATATTGATACAACAGGTTGGGTTTATCAGAATGAGAGAACATCAAACGGATGTACAGTATGGAATGATATCGACTATTTAAACGGATATCTTCAGTACATAAGACCTGAAATAGAACAGTTAAAGGCTGACTATATTAAAACAACAGGCGATACAACCTTTACACAGCATCCAAGACTGTTCCTTTCAGCAGATGATTTTGCTAAAATGCGTGAAAAATATGAATCTAACGAAGACCCTGTATTCACAAAGGCAGTAAATGGCTATATTCAGTCGGCAAATAAATATACAGAAGAAAACCTTGCTGAGTATAAATTCTCAGATTCAATGAGATCTCCTACCGGTAACGAGCTTGGAAATCGTTTCAGAGTATGGGGTTATGCATATAACATTACAGGTGACAGAAAATATGCCGAAATGGCATTTAAACAGTTCGAAAAGATAGCAACCTATCCTGATATAAACACTTCGCACGTTATTGATGCAGGTCATGCTATGCAGTCTATGGCATTGGGTTATGACTGGCTTTATAACGGATTTACTCCTGAGCAGAGAGAGTTTGCTCTAGGTGTTGTTAGAAAATATTTAAGCGTTTTAGGTGACGCTCTCTACGGAAGACTTACATCCGGTTCACAGGGTGCGATTGAATGGCGTTCAGTTAAAGTAATGAACAACTATAACGGTATAGTTAATGCAGGTATCACTCTTGCAGCTATTGCTACACTTGAATATGATACCGACGTTACTTTGCGTTATGTTAAAGATTCAATGCGAAGTATTGAATACTGTGTTCAGATGCTTCCTCCTGGCGGTGCGTGGATGGAGGGTGTGTCATACCTTACATACGTTTTACAGAGCTTAGTTCCGTGGGCGGCAAACGTAGAAAAAAACTTCGGACAGTCTTATAACATTATGGATGGTCAGGGTATGGACGGAATGATTGACTTTATGATTTCTGTTAGCGGACCTGCCGGTTCTAACCAGATGGGTGACGGTGCAACAACACTTGATTATTCTTACGAATCATACTTCTATCTGGGCAACAGATATAACAATCCTACCGCATTGTTTATGAGATGGGATGACTTACACGAAGGTAAAGTTTCGCCTACATTCTATGATATAGCATTTTATGATTTTGATGCAGGAAAACAGGATAAGTCATTGCTTGAAAACCTGCCAAAAATGCAACGTGTAGATGGTATGGAAGTATTCTCAATACGTGATTCGTACATCAAAAAAGATGCTGATATGTATTTCTCTGCACATTTCGGCACATCAAGCGGATACCATCAGCATTGGGACTGCGGTACTTTCGTACTCGACTTTGACGGCACAAGATGGGCATATGACTTAGGTAACGATAGCTATTCGCTTCAGAATGAGTTGGGTTATCCGGGCTATGCAATCTTCAGAAAACGTGTAGAGGCACATAACATTCTTGTTTTAAATCCGTCAGCATACGGCGAAGATTTTGAGGTTGCAAGAGGAAACTTTGCTCCGATAATAGACGCTCAGTCTAACGAATACGGCGGCTTTGTATATGCAAATATGGATACCATCTATGCTGAAGCTCCAAAGATGACACTCGGTTACTACATAGATGATAATATGAACTCGGTAACAATGAGAAATGAGTTTACATTAAAAGAAGATTACGAGTGTGTTTGGGGCCTTATCACTAAAGGCGCAGTAGAAATCGACGGCAATCGCGCATACGTAACACAAAACAGCGGCTCTATTATGTTAGAAGCAGTTTGCTCAGGCGCTAATGTACGTTGGGTTGATAACGGCAATCCTAAGCCGTTACCTACATCGCCACAGGTTCCTGAACAGAACAAGAACTTAGAAAATACACAGCTTCACCTTATGTTTGACGGTAAGCAAGGCGACAACAAGCTGATTATTAAAATCAGTCCGATGAGTGTTCCTACAAAACCGATTGAAGATGTTACCTTTGCTGACTGGAAATTGCCTGAAAAAACCGAATTAGAACAGTTCAACAACAACTTTAAGGTTATGTATAATGGTATGGAAGTAGTAGAAGAACTGCCTGTATATGGTGGCGAAATGCCAAAAATCGACATTGTAACAGAAGACCCTGAAGCAATTGTTGAGGTAACATATGCAGCAGATCCGAGCGAAAAAACCAAAATTAAGGTTTGGGACAGAACTAAACGTGCATATCAGATGGGTATCATTGGCTATTACAAAGCATCCGGCGCTAATATGAACGAGTTTAACACAATCGCTGTTGCGGATGTAGAGGTAAGTTCAACACCAGAAGCTGCAAACACTAAAGAAATGATGCTTGACAATGACCTCTTAACAAGATGGACAGCTATGGCTAGGGGCGAATACGCTATATTTGATATGGGCGAGGTTAAAGAATTAGACGGTATCGCAGCTGCATTCTTTAAAGGCGACCAGAGAAAGTATTACTTTAACGTATTCTTATCTGATGATGGCAAGACCTGGCGCGAGGCGTATATGGACGGTGCATCACAAGGTAAGTCTATCGACCTTGAGGCGTTTGCATTTGACAGCAGACAAAAGGCACGTTACATTAAATTAGAGGGTCAGGGTAACAACGGAGGTCCTCCGTCGGATGTAAACTTTAACGTGCTCGAATTCAAGCCGTTAATCAAGAAGTATTAAGGAGGCGTATTAATAATGAATAAAAAAATAATAGCCTTACTTTTGGGTGTTATAATGATTCTTTGCCAGGGCACATTGTGCCTTGGCGAAGGACTTTCAGCTATACAAGAGCAGCCGGCTCCGATAGTTTATGACTTTTTAGAAGATGGCAATCTTTGCGGAATCACATCTGCAAGTGCAGCAAGACTTCAGCTTTCTGTTGAAGGTGGCAATTTAAAATGTGTATCTACACTTATTAATTATTCAAGCTATATGTATTTGCCGCTTGAAAATATCGATGGTGAATACTACAACAGATTTAAAATAATTGCTAAAGCCGAAGATGCTTGTGACCTGCCTGCATCACAAAGATACAGCTTTGCTTTATATTATCAGGGAACAGACAAAACAAGCGGCGCTTCCTATGGTGAAGCGGAGGCAAGAGCAACAAGAGGATATTTTACAAATCTTACTGAAAACGAAAGCAAGTTTTCAAATGCCGAGTATCAGGAGTATGTAATAGACCTTTCTACAATCGGCAGCTGGTCTGACAGCACTATAAGCAAGCTCAGAATCGACCCAATGAAAAACTCATCAGGTATACTCTATATTGATAAAATAGAAATTTATCACGAAGAAGAAATACCAGAGCCAACAGTAGAACCATCAGTTGAGCCATCTGCAGAGCCGACTGTTGTGCCTAGCGAAGAACCTACGCAAGAGCCTCCGGCAGAAGATGAAGGAGTTTTAGAATATAACTTTGATAGCGATGTTGAAGGCTTTGTAAAAAGAGACGGTAACGTAACCTTAACAGCCGAAGACGGATTTTTAAAATATGTTTCTGAAGCTAAATACGATGCAAACGGCAAAGCATCAAGCGGTAATATGACAAAAGATGTTAATTACGGCATAGGTCAATACTGCCGTTTAGAAATGAAAGTTAAATTAGATGGTGTTCTTCCTACATTTAACGGCGGTAACGGCGCACCTAATATGACAATGAACTACAGCGGAACAGGTGCTGATGGTAATTCATACGGAATGTCAAGTGCCAGACAGGTAAACCGCAAATATACGGCAACCTTAAATACCGAAGACGGAAAGTATTATTCTGACTGGCAGATAGTAGAGATTGATTTTAGCTCATTGAACTCGTGGGATATCTGCAACATAAACAGAATAAGATTCGACATTATTAAAAATGCTGAGGGTACAATATATATTGATTATATAAAATTCTTTACTCAGCCTAAAGAGCCAGAGCCGACGGCAGAACCAACAGTTGCACCGACAGTTGAGCCAACTTCTGAGCCTACAAGTCAGCCGACTGTTGAACCTACATCTGTACCTGGCGAAAGCCCATCAGTAACAGAAACTCCCAGCGAAGAACCACCGGTAGCACCAAGCGAAGAGCCTCCTGCTGCAGAGGGCGAAGAGGCTTTAGTATATAATTTTGACAGCACTACCGAAGGCTTTGCAGGCAAAGAGGGTGATGTTACATTAACTGCCGAGGGCGGACTTTTAAAATATGTTTCAAAAGCAAAGATTGATTCAAATGGCAAGGCATATAGCGGTAATATGACCAAAGATGTTAATTACGGCATAGGTCAGTACTACAAATTAGAAATGAGAGTTAAGCTTGCCGGTGTTCTTCCTACATTTAACGGAGGAAACGGAGCACCAAATATGACAATGAATTATAGCGGTAAAGATGCAAATGGTGTGTCATATGGCGTTTCGAGTGCCAGACAGACAAGCTATAATTATGAGGCAACCTTAAATGCTGAAGATGGAAAATATTATTCTGACTGGCAAACAGTTGTTATTGACTTTGCTGATTTAGAAAAGAATGAATCTACCTGGGCGATTTGTAACATTGATAAAATCAGATTGGATATTATTAAAAACGCAGAAGGTACAATATATATCGATTATATAAAATTGATTTCTGTACCTGCTGTTACCGATATAACCTTTGACGGAAAAGCAGATATAGAAGATGCAGTTCCTGTTAATACCAAAACAATTACGGCTACATTATCTACGGGCATTTATTCAGTAGATAAAAGTGCAGTAAGCATAACAGATGCCGAGGGAGTTAAAGTTCCGGTTGAATCGGTTTCGTATGACGATAAAACAAATGCTGTTACAGTAACGGTATCTGAGCTTGACACTATAACAGACTATACTTTAACAATAAACACAAATGCAATGGCAAACAAAAAGCAAAAGCTTTACAAGCCGATTAAAGCATCGTTTAAAACTGAAGCGGGAGAATTAGAATACTCCGCAACGGGCGATGCGAATAGTGCAGTAATGTCGTTTGCAAATAAAGGAGCAGCTCCAAAAGCTGTTCGCTTAATTGCAACAGTATGGTCAGGCGATGAATATGTGGGCAAGGTAACACAAAAATATTCAATCGCTTGCGGCGAATCTACTTATACATTTGACTATTCAGCTATAACAAGCGGTGACAGAGTAGAAGTGACTGTTTGGGATTACGACCGTGGTGTTGTTAAAAAAGTATACGGTAAAAAGGTTTATAAATTTAACAGATAAAATTAGTTTAAAATATTTCTGTGCATAAAATATGCACAGAAATATTTTATAAGAAGATAGAAAACTTGCAAAGGGAGAAAATTATGGAAAATTTAAATAAAGAAAAGACATATTTATTAGTTCCTGTAAAAGAAAATATGACGTTAGAATTATCTCATTTTCCTACAAAAATGCAGGCGGTTATTTTTCGCGCGTGGGAAATGGTCGATGCTAAAATAATTGCCGATGTTTTAAAAACCACAGAAGAAATCGTACGCGATTTAGCTGATGATATGGGTCTTCCTCCGCAGAAAAACATCAAAGACTGGGGCGAGCGCGGATATATTACCATAATAAAAAATATGTGGCATTTGTTGCCATATGAGCAGCTTTGTCAAATGCTCGGATGGGACGAAGAAAGACTTGCCTTTACCTTAAAAGAAGACGATGTGCTTCACGTTAAATTAGGCGATTTCAAACCATTTTGCGAACCGGTTTTTTATGCTCCCTTAACAGACGGCGAGAAAGAAGCCACCAAAAAAATAAAGGAAGTTGTATACGAGCAGGCTAATAAAAAGATTTATCCACCTGAAAAGCTGCCGTTTGATTTTATTGACCCGATTTATCCTGCAAAGAGAAAAATTACAGCACAACTGGACAAATTTGATGCGGTATTAGACGAAAGCTGGTCTGTAAGCTTTGATGATGACAGCTGCGAGGTATTAACTGCAGTTGATATATTCTGTGACGGTATTTTCGAGGATTGGGGCATTAAAATCGGCAAAAATGTACCATCAGCAAAAACTATCAAAATTAATATTACAGACAATAAAAAGGAGTATCATAAGCTTGTAATTAAAAAAGACGGCATCGAGATTTTTGCAGAAAAATCAGGAGTTTTAAGAGCCTTAACGCTGCTTATTGACAAAGCACGTGCCCAAGGAGGTCCTTGCTATATGGAAGAAACTGTCGAGCGAAACGCAGTTTTTCATACCAGATTTTTATACTCATACTGCGGACTTTACGGACAGGTATTTGATGTTCCGCCAGAGGTTTCGTATCCTGAAAAAATGCTTGAAGAATATGCCAAGTTAGGTGTTAACGGCATATGGACTCAGGCGGTTTTATACAAACTTATAGAGTTCCCGTTTGAGCCATCTATTTCAGAGGGATGGCAAAATCGCCTTGAAAACTTAAAACAAATGGTTAAAACCGCTAAAAAATACGGCATAAAGCTTTATTTATACATAAACGAACCAAGAAATATGCCACTTGCATTTTTTGATAAATATCCTGAGCTTAAAGGTCACGAATATAATGGTTATGCGAGCATTTGTACCTCATCTGAGGGTGGTAAAAAATATCTTTTTGATTCGGTTGCCAAGCTTTGCAGCGAGGTTCCTGATTTGGGCGGATTGTTTATAATATCCCGCAGCGAAAACCGCACAAACTGTTATTCGCACGTTGCAAGCTTCGATTCCGTAACATCAAGTAGTGAGGTAAACTGCCCAAGATGCGCTCAAAGAGAGGGCTATGAAGTCGTTGCAGAGGCTAATAAAATAATAGCAGATGCGGCTCACTCAGTTAATCCTGACATTAAGGTTATTGTATGGCCGTGGGCGTGGACCGGACCATTATTTACAACCGAAAACATTGAAAAAGCGCTGAAAATAATCCCTGAACATGCGGCGATAATGTCTGTAAGTGAGCAGGATAAGCCGCTTTTAATCGGTGGCGTAAAAAATAATATACGTGATTATAGTATGTCGCAGATAGGACCAAGTGACTTTACTAAGAACTTGTGGAAAATGGCAAGAGAAAGCAATCACGAAACCTTTGCCAAAATGCAGATAAACACAACATGGGAATGCTCGACAGTTCCGTCACTTCCTGTTTATCAGCTTGTTATTGACCATATCCAGAACGTTAAAAAAGAAAAAGTCAGCGGTCTTATGTTAGGCTGGACACTAGGTGGATATCCGTCAGCAAACTTAAAGGTTGCATCGGGCAGCTTTTTTGAAGATTTAAACGGTGATAATGAAAACCAGTACGAGAGTATATTAAAGTCAATTTACCGCGAAGATTATGAAAAAGTTAAAAAAGCAACAGACCTTTTCTGCGAGGGTTTTAAAGAATTTCCGTTTAATCAGACAACTCTTTATAATGCTCCGCACAACTCGGGTGTTTCTAACCTGCTTTACGACAAGCCGACCGGTTTTAAATCGACAATGACCTGCTATTGCTATGACGATTTAGAAGGCTGGAGAACTAATTATCCGACTGACATTTTCGAAAATCAGTACAGAAAGATAAGCGAAAAATGGGAAGAGGGCTTAGAGCTTATTAAAGATATGGAAGTATCTGAATTTAAAGATGTATCAGAGGTTGGATATTCTCTGTTTAAATCTACCTATGACCAGATTCGTTTTATTCGTGCAAGAGACAGATATTTAAATAATGACGAACCCGAACAGATGAAAAAGATAATGGTAGAGATTGCAAAAAATGAGCTTGAGCTGACTAAAAAGATTTATGAAATTATGAGAAGAAATCCGAGTATCGGTTACGAGGCGGCAAATCACTATTATTATAATCAGACAATGTTATTAGAAAAAATGATTAACTGCGAATATCTTATAGAAAAATTCGGAGAGTGATTAAATGAAAAAAATATTTAGTTTAATGCTGATATTTGTTGTAATTCTAACCTCTTGTGCATTTGTTTTTGCGAAAGAAAACATAGAAAATATAAAAACGATAACTGAAGGTGCTCTGCCTGCCGGAATGAAAGCCGGCACTTTTACCGTGTCTGAGGCAGGCGGATTCAAAGGCAAAGAGATAAGCGACAAGGTGCTTAAACTTACATCGCCTGTCAATAATTCAGATCCGTTCTTTTCGGGTGGTGGTGCAATGGCAACTAAAGACGGAAAAACATATAAAAAATACTTTGTAACCCGATTTAACTTTCTGCCCGAGCAGACAAACAATTTGTATTTAAGAACGGCTAACAATGCTAATGTCGTAAGCAAAATAGGCGGCACTAATTTTAAATTAAATCAATGGAATAGTGTGGTTATATATCTTGATTTTACAAAAATTAATACCGAATTTGACTATGCGCCTATTACTCAACCAACAGCAGAGTTAAAATCTATTCCCGAAGAATATCGCTCAGAGATTTGCCCTATCGGTCACGTATATATAAACGGTAAGAAAATTGAAAGCGGATTTATGCCAACAAGACTTCAGGACAGATTTGGTATGATAAACACATATTATCATCCGACTGAGGTAAACAATTATATTGCAGGCACTTTAGCGACAATCAGCACTAAAGGACCTGAAAATAATGTGGACTGGAGACTGGGATTTAATCCTACAGACAAAACCAAGCAGGAAAACGTATACATAGATGACTTATATACGTATTACACAGACGTGTTGCCTGATGCATCAATGCCTGCCGTTACAGAAAATACTATGATATCTGCAACTGAAGACAATGTGCTGAATGTGTATAACGAAAAAATGACGGTGGGAGAGCTAACTGCTGCTGAAGGATTGAGCATTGCTGTATATGATACAGCAAATTACGATAATCTTATGGACAGCGATGCTTATCTTTATGACGGAAACCTTGTAATAGTTAAAGACAGCCACAATCAAATGACCTATTACACCGTTGATGTGCAAAAAAGTAATGATGTAACAATAACCTCTACAACATCTGAGATTACAGCAAAGGCAAACCTTTACAATTCAGTTATGTTTTTAGCTGGTTATGACGATAAAGGCAAATTAGAAGAAATAAAATATTCATCAAATCCCGGTGGTAACAGCTTGTCGATAGCTGCAACCTGCTATAAGGCAAAGGCATATCTTTTTGACAGCTTAGAAGCCTTAAATCCTGTTTCAGAGCCAGTAATATACGAGCCGACAATTTCGGTTGCCTGCTGGGGCGATAGCATAACAAAGGGTCAGGGCTCAAGCGGAGATAGTTATTCATATCCTGGCGTTTTGGCATCCTTAACAGGTTATAACGTAATAAATATGGGTGTTGGCGGCGAAACCGCTACGACAGTTGCGGCAAGGCAGGGCGGTCTTGAGATAAGACTTGATGAGGATATAACAATTCCCCAAAGTGGTGCTGTTGAAATTAAGTTTTCGGCATATGAAAAGGACGGAACTTATGCGGGTGTCGTAACTCCAAGAACAACGGCAGGCGGTTGGAATCCGTGCTATATAAACGGAATTGAAGGAACTCTGTCTTTAGAGGTTGACGAAACCAAAACTCCAAGAGTTTTAAAGTGGGCAAAGTTTACCAGAAAACAGTCAGGTGATGCGGTAGAGGTGCCAAAAGGCTCGGTTATGACAGTCGAGGCAAATAAAACCAAGGCACACATAAATGTGTTTATGGTAAATGCAAATGGCGGATGGAGTCCTGAGAATACGCCACCTAAAAATATTCAGGTGCAAGATCATATCAATCTTTTTGAAAATATGATTAATAACACACCAAACAACGAAAAGTTTATTGTTATGGGACTTACCGTTGACGGAAACTGGGACGAAACTCATAAAGCATTAGAAGAAAAATACGGAGAACATTTTTTAAACATAAAAGAATATCTTGCAACCGAAAAGGCACTTTCAGATGCTGATATTACTCCGACAGAAGATGACCTTAAAGCAATTTCAAATAAAAATGTACCGCCGTCACTTGTAACATCAGACGGTGTGCATTTAAACGATGCAGGATACGGATTAATCGCTGCAAAGGTCTATGAAAAAATGCAAGAGCTTGGCTATGCAGAAAAGAGCATAGTAAAATGTTGGCCAGACTATAAAAGAAAAGCCTTAACCATCGGCTTTGATGACTGTGTAAAAACCGACAAACAGGTTATAGCTGAGCTTGACGAAGCAGGCGTTAAAGGAACATTTAATATTGTAGGAGACTATTTAACAAATGTTGCTGACAATAGCCTTGAAATTTATTCCGGACACGAAATTGCCTGCCATTCACAAACGCATAAAATGACGCTTGAGTCATCGTTTGAAGATGTAAAGGCAGATGTCATAGCGGGTAAAGAAACCTTGCACGCAAGATTTCCAAATCACGAAATAATTGGTATGGCGCGTCCTGCAGGATACTACAGCGAGGATTTAATGAAGTGGCTGAGGAGTGAAGATTCAGGAATTTTGTATGTAAGGAGCGACTATCACACTGGCAAAGACTGCTCTTTAAATTACGAACTGCCTACGGATTGGTATAAATGGGTTCCGACTCATACCTTAAAGGGAATTGCTGGTTATAACGGCTCTAAAGATTATGTAACAGAATTTTTCAATGACCTTAAAGTAAAAGACACAGATACCCTGAAAATATTATTTACGTGGGGACATCCGATTTATTTTTACATAGAAGGTCATGATGAGGGAGAGCATTCAATAGCGGCATTAAGAAAAATTCTTGCTGAGTATAAAGAACACGCAGGCGAGGTGTGGAACGGAACGCACAGCGAGGTTTATAAATACTCAAATGCCCTTGACAATCTTAAAATTGACCGTCAAAATGATACTGTTTATAATCCAAGTGATGTTGATGTATATTTGATTGTTGGTGGAGAAAAAACAGTTGTAAAAGCAGGTGAAACTGTTAAATATTAAAAATAAACGCTGTTGCTAAATGCAACAGCGTTTATTTTTATTAATTATTAGTCATCGCAAACTACAAAGCCTGTTTTTGCGTGTGCGTCTATCATTTCGTCACACATAGAAACAATATCATCTAAAGATAAAACAGCGGCAGTGTGCGGGTCAAGCATAGCAGCGTGATAAATATTTTCACGTTTTCTTTTAACTGCTGCCTCAATTGTAAGAAGCTGAACATTGATGTTTGTCATATTCATCGCTGCAAGCTGTGGTGGCAGTTCACCGATGTATGTAGGATTAATTCCTGAACTGTCAACCATACATGGCACCTCTACGCAGGCATTTGACGGCAGGTTAGTAATTGCTCCGTTATTTATAACGTTACCACCGATTTTGTATGGAACATTAGTAACCATTGCCTCCATTATGCGTGAGCAGTACTCGTGTGAACGTTCGTGAGTTATTGCTCCGCCTGCAAAAAGCTCATCCTTTTGTTTTCCCCATTCGGCAATCTGATTTACACAACGTCTTAAATATTCATCAAGCGGAATGTTATATTTTTCGATTAATTCAGGATAGTTAGGCTTTATAAAGAACGGATTATATTCGGCGTTGTGTTCGCTTGACTCAGTGCAATAGTAGCCAAGGCGGCGGATATATTCATAACGCACCATATCGGTATGCTTTTCATTTGCGTTTTTTGCAGCTGCCTTTTCTTTTATAATTGGATAAAGGTCATTGCCGTTTTTGTCACGTATTTCAAGCAACCATCCCATATGATTTATACCTGCAATTTTGTCGGTAACTCTCTCTGTGTCTATACCTAAGCCCTTTAAAAGAGATTTAGAGCATACCTGAACGCTGTGGCAAAGACCGATAGTTTTAACATTTGTGTATCTTTGCATATATCCTGTGAGCATTGCCATAGGATTAGTATAGTTTAAAAACCACGCATCAGGGCAAACCTCCTGGATATCGTTTGCAAATTCTTTCATAACGGGGATTGTACGAAGCGCACGGAAAATACCGCCTATACCCAAAGTGTCGGCTATGGTCTGTCTTAAGCCGTATTTTGTAGGAATTTCAAAGTCAATAACCGTGCTTGGTTCATATCCGCCAACCTGAATTGCATTAACCACAAAATTTGCATCTTTTAGGGCGGCTTTGCGGTTTTCAACGCCTAAAAATGTTTCAATTTTGGCTCTGCCTGCGTTGCAGTTTTTATTAAGAGCCTCGATTAAAACTCTAGATTCCTCAAGTCTGTTTTTGTCAATGTCATAAAGTGCTATGGTAGAGTTTTGCAAAGGCTCAGACAGCATAACATCACCCAAAACATTTTTGGCAAAAACAGTACTGCCTGCACCCATAAATGTAATTTTTATCATAACATTAATCTCCTTTGATTTGTGTTTATGTAACTAATTATACATTTTATTTGCAGAAAAACAATTGAAAAATGTGACAATAATATGTTATAATGTGACTTGAGGTGGTGAGCGTGAGTCACGAAATATTTTTAATAAATAAGCAGTTTAGTGATATAAATCCGCTTTCGGTAGGTTCAGAAAAGTGTGCACCAGGTCACAGCTATGGACCTGCAACAAGAGAATATTATCTTATTCATTACGTGGTCAGCGGAGGCGGAACATTTTTTACCGAAACTGAAACGTATAATGTAAAAGCAGGTGAGATTTTTATTATAAAGCCTTATGAGGTAACAACCTATACTGCAGATAATAAAAATCCGTGGCATTACATTTGGGTAGGGTTTAGCGGAAAGCTCGCAAAAATGTTAGATGATATTAAAACACCAGTCTTGCCGTATCGCAAAAATACTTTTTTAGATTTGCCAAGCTGTGCTAAAAAGAATAATATGCGCGAAGAAACAGTTGTATCAAAACTGTTTGAAATTATGGCAAATATATTTGATGACGAGAACGAATCCGCAAGATACGAACAGCTTGCCTATGACTTTATTTGTTCAAATTATATGAGGCATATAAAAGTAGAAGAGATAGCAGGTCAGCTAGGAGTTAACAGGCAGTATCTGTCAAGGCTGTTTAAAGCACAATATGGCATAACAATGCAGGATTTTTTAATAAAAACACGAATTGATTATGCCGAAAAACTGTTGAAAAAAGGATACAGCGTTGCCGAATCAGCATATATGGTAGGGTATGAAGATGTTTTTAATTTTTCTAAAATGTTTAAAAAGCAGAAGGGGATAAGTCCAAGTAAAATAAACAGGACTATCATTTGACAGTCCTGTTTATTTTACTTTTTAATCTCTTCTTTATATCCGCATTTCTCATTCCAGCAGATTAGCATATTACCTTTTCTGCTGTTTTTCTGGAGTAATAATCCACCGCAATCGGGGCATTTTTTATCTTTAACAGGAGCATCCCAAGACATAAATTCGCATTTGGGGTTATGCTCACAGCCAAAATAAACTTTTCCACGCTGTGATTTTTTCTCTAAAATTTTACCGCCGCATACAGGGCAGTCAGCGCCTGTTTCTTTAACGATAGGCTTAGCATTGCGGCACTCAGGGAATCCTGGGCAGGCAAGAAACTTGCCAAAACGACCCATTTTATATACCATAAGCCTTCCGCATTTTTCGCATTTAACATCCGAAACTTCGTCTTCAATTTTAACCTTACCTATTTCAGATTCTGCTTTTTTAAGGGTATCTTTAAACGGAGTATAAAACCGCCGATAACCTTTT
>JAFQAG010000177.1 GCA_017416985.1 Clostridia bacterium | reverse complement strand
CAAAACGCAAAGCGGATATCCACCTCGTTTTTATCCTTATGTACGCTGTTATACTCCGAGCCGATGTATCTGGTCGGCTTTTGAACTCGTTTTAAAATACGGTCTAAATTCATCAGTATCGTCCTTTCACCGCTTTTGCGGTTTTCCCAAAATCATATTTAAATACGTAAGCGAATAAAAATCCTTGTCTATGTGTTCTTTTATAAAGCTTTCTATGTGATTTTCAAGCTCTTCGGTCACACTTTCTGATGCGGAAAACGCAAATGAGCGCTTGTCTTCTGTATATATTATATATCTCATTGCAATTAAGCATTGCTCAGAAAGTTTTCTTGCTCTGTCTTGCGGAGTTTTGCAGTTTGTACACAAAAGTCCGCCGCCTGTCGCCGATATATAATCAATATCTGAAACATCGCCGCAGCGCACACAGCCTGAAAGCTCGGGTGCAAAGCCGATATACGACAAAAGTTTTAGCTCATACACGCACTTTATAATTCTTAAATCTCTTTGTGAATTTGCAAACAGATAAAGCGTGTTTAACAAAAGCGACAAAAGCCGCTCATCAGGCACTTCTTCACGCACGGCATAAGCAGTTAAATCTGCTATATAAGTCGCAAATGCAAGCCGCTCTATGTTGGTCGATAAGCTGTAAAAGCTCTCTTTCGGCTCACACGAGCTGACTGAATACATACTTCTGCCCGGCTTTAGCACAAATTCACCGTATGTAAACAGGGCAGAGCCTGCCGCAAGCCGACTTTTTAAGCTTTTTACACCCTTTGCCGATGCCTGCACAACGCCCAGCCTGTCGGTAAAAACCGTTAGTATAACGTCGTTGTCGCCCACATTTGTGCGTTTTAGCACAACTCCGTCTGTTTTAATCAGTTCCATTTTCGTTTCCTCTTAAAAGTGTTGACGAGCTGGCAACATTTTCGCCCGTCTTTACGTTATCGGTGCCGGATAGCAACCCTTTATATAACAAATATTCGTTGATATTGCCTGTCTTGCAAAATCTTTCCCACGCTGTTTCATCATTCATTATTATCCCACCTTCACAAAAAATTCCCTGTCTGAATTTAGTTTGAGATAATAAATCGTTAATATACGTGGTAAATTTTTTATTCGTTCATATCGTATCCGAAATTTCGGATTAAGCTGTCACGGTTTCGCCAGTCTTCTTTAACTTTAACCCAAAGCTCTAAATATACTTTTTTGTCGAGCATTTTTTCCATATCCTCTCGTGCAAGCTGACCTATTTTTTTCATCATTTCGCCGTTTTTGCCGATTAAAATGCCCTTATGACTCATTTTTTCGCAATAGATATTTGCAATTATTTCTACGGTTTTGCCCTTGTCTTTCATCTTCATAATCTCGATGGCAATTCCGTGCGGAACTTCTTTATCTAAATTTCTTAAAATCTTTTCACGTATGGTTTCTGCCACTAATTGACGTTCAGGCTGGTCTGTAACCATATCCTCAGGATAAAACATCGGTCCTTCGGGGATAAGCTCATAAAGCTCTTTTCGTAACAAGTCTATGCCGTCTTTTTTCTGTGCCGAGATAGGAACAACAGCGTGAAAATCAAACTTTTCGGTATACTTTGTGATAATCGAAAAAAGTTCTTCTCTTTTTATTTTATCTATTTTATTGATAACTAAAATTACAGGGCAATCAGATTTTTTTAAATCCTCAATTATTTTTTCTTCGGTGCGTCCTACGTTATCTATCGGCTCGACTAAAAACAGCACTGCATCGACATCACGCATTGCAGTTTGAGCTGATTTTACCATAAATTCGCCAAGCTTAGTTGCAGGTGCGTGGATACCCGGTGTATCGGTGAAAACAATCTGAATATCATCTTCTGTCATAATACCTAAAACGTTGTTACGCGTGGTCTGAGGCTTGTTCGATATTATGGCAATTTTTTCGCCAACCATTCGGTTTAAAAGTGTAGATTTTCCTACGTTTGGTCTGCCTATTAAGCTGACAAAACCCGATTTAAACTCAGCCATTTGTTTTCTCCTTTCGCTCGTCCTTGACCTTTTCAACACGTTTGCCCTTTAACATCACGGTAAAGCCGAACTTTGGCAAATCCATCATTCTGCCGATTCTCCACGGCTCTTTCATCAGTCTGTAAAACCATTCTAAGCCTAGCTTCTGGAAAGCTACGGGTGCTCTTTCTACAATCCCTGCATAAACGTCAAGACTGCCGCCTATGCCCATTAAAATTTTTACTCCAAGCTCGTTTTTGTGAGCGAAAATCCATTCCTCCTGCTTTGGAACACCTAAGCATACAAAAATAATATCAGGCTTTTTCTCTTTAATATCTGCAATTATTGCTTTTTCTTTTTCAGCATCAAAGTATCCGTCAGCTACGCCGCAGATATTAAGCTTAGGATATTTTTCGCACAGATTCTTTTTAGCCTGCTCTGCAACTCCCGGCTTTCCGCCAAAAAAGTAAAGGCTTGCACTACCATCTGATATCTCTTTTATTAAAAGTCCTGATAAGTCAAATCCGCCAACTCTTTCTTTTATAGGGTCTTTTAATATTCTTGATGCATACACAACACCTATACCATCAGCAACGACCATATCTGCGCTGTTTAACACTTTTCTAAAATTCTCATCACGATATGCACGCATTATAATCTCGGAATTTGGTGTATAGATTGCGTGCGGCTTGCTTTCTTTTAAATAAACCTTAAGTCTGTTTAATGCCTCTTGCATTGTGAGCTTGTCTACCCACGAGCCTAAAATATCGATTCTTCCCTGTGACATTTTCTTCACCTCTGTTTTTATTTAACGTATTCTTTTGTTATGTCAGTTATATGTCCGTCTGCGCCCAGATATAAAACCTGTTCGTCAGTTATTTTTGCTGTTTCAAATCTTTCGGGTGTTATTTTTTTAATTTTAATATTGCCCGTTACAGCACGAACTGCACCGGTTAGTGACCAGTCAGCCTCTAACACGCTTTTTACGTGGTCTTTATATAAATCGACCTGCGCTATTTCGTATGCGCCCTCTACGATTACAACCACATTTTTCTCACCGCGCATTACTTCGTCGGATAGTTGCTCGGCTATGTTTTGCGCAGTGACTGTATCAAATTCGCTGACCTTTTTATATGTATTGTATTCATTTGCGTTTGCAACCATAAAAACTATTAAAACCAACGAGCAAACAATCGCCTGCATCCGCTTTGAGCTGAAAATAAATGTAAAAATCGGTTCTGCCATAAGTGCGAATCCAAAAATCGAAACAAAAATTGTTCTGTACGGAATCCACACTGTTTCGACCAACATATTTGGCGCAAGCGGTGCTAAGAACAAGATTATACCGATTAAAAACAGAATCTTGCCCTTTTCTGTTTTGGTTTTAGCCGCCGCCTTATAGAGCCAGATGGCTAAGACTGCGCAAAGCACAAGCCATAATCCGCCTGAAATGCCCTTTTTAGCAGCCACCAAAAGACCTGCAAAAAAACCTTTTATGGTTGATTTATAAATGCCCTTTGTAAAGCATCTTAAAACCTGAATCATTCCGTCTTTAATCTTGAAAAAGATATCCGAAAACGAAAATCCGCTGGCACGGCTGCCCAATGCGCCCAGATTTGCGCCCCAGGCATAATAAATCAATAAAAGCACCATTGAAAGCACAGGGATTAAAAGTATCAACCACTTTTGTTTTAAATCCTTGCGGAAATTAAGTGCTATAAAGCACACGCCTAAAAAGGCGAATATGCACACAGGCTCGTAAAACCCATATGATATTATATGAAAAACTGTAAATAACACTAAAAATTTCTTCTTTTTATCAGAAAAATATCCGGCTAAAAGATAGAGCGAAAGGGTAGCAAAAAACATACCCACAACCAATCTGGTTGATGCCGAAAGCCAGTATGCGCCCTCCGAGCCGATAGGGATAAACAGGGTTATTATAAAGAAGAGAGGGCTTATTTTAAATCCGCATTTATCAAATGTTTTTACGATTAATAAAACCGAAAAAAAGTGAAGAATGCTTATTAAAATCAGCGCAAATCGCATATTGCCCCACATCGCACCCCAAAAGACAGGATCTAAAAGGCTGGCTAAAGGTCTTGCCGCCATAGTGCCGATTTTAAAATAAACATAGCCTAAGTCGTTATAAAGCGGATAGCCGCCGTATTGGATAAAGTCATCAAGTATCGGATAATATGAAAATCCGAACAACAGATATTTAGTAAGCACCGCTACGAAAAAAATTAAACCATATGCAAAATTTTTGTTATTTAAAGGTCTGTTTTTTATCATTTGCTCACCGCCTGTCTGTCATAAAATAACCATATAACACCCATATTATATCATTATATATTATATCCGAAATTTGCGGCAATGTCTACTAAAATAATTACAAAACAAAAAATAATGACAAAAACTAAAAAAATACTTGCAAATTAAAAATTTTATGTTATAATTATATAGCAAGTTAATTTTAAAACTTAATATGGCCTGTTGGTCAAGCGGTTAAGACGCCGCCCTCTCACGGCGGAAACAGGGGTTCGAGTCCCCTACGGGTCACCACGTCGGAGTAAGCTTTGCTTGCTCCGATTTTTTATGCAAAAAAATCTGTCGCTTGCTTTGCTACTCCTCCTTTTCCCTCAAAAGCATAGCTTTTGAGGGAGCCCTGTTTAAACCCTTCTGAAAGCGTTGCTCATTTTTTTATTGTTCTGAGGGGCTCGAACCCTGAGAGGGTTTTTGCGTAAAGAAAACAGTCCGGTGGACTGTTTTTAGCAAAAAGGTGCGAAACCGGTACCAACATGCGTAGCATTTGGGTGGTTGAGCAGATAAGACGCGAAGCGGCTGTGTCCCCTACGGGTCACCACGTCGGAGTAAGCTATGCTTGCTCCGATTTTTTATGCAAAAAAATCTGTCGCTTGCTACACCGCTCCATTTACACTACATATTTAGTTATAAAAAATCTACCTCCGTGTAATTTTATCTTCTTGTAAACCTTTAATTGTTCGGATATAATGAAGAAAAGGAGTGATTTTAATGAGTTATATTTTAGACACTGAATCAAAAATAAATATGCCTAAAAAGGCACAGCATCCTGCGGTGGAAGAATTTTTCAGCAACTATACATACGGCACAAAATGGTCGCTTTGCTTTGATTCAAGTGATAATTGCATTACAATAGGAGAGTATACCAAAACGGAGCTTGAAGGAGCGGAGTATGTTTTAAACATAACAAAGAGCGGAATATACATAGCCGGATGCGATTATACTGCACTTATGCACGGATTTATGACTTTTTTAGAAAAGATTAAATACAACGAAAAAGATGAAAGTTTTTATTTAGAAGAATGCTTAATACGTGAAAATATTGAAATTAAATTTCGCAGTACACATTTTTGTATTTTTCCCGAAGCAAAGCTTGACTTTTTAAGAAAGTGCATTCGCTCTTGTGCGATAGTTAAAAATACGCATATTGTTTTAGAATTTTGGGGAATGTTTAAGTTTGACTGCCTAAAAGAGCTTGGCTGGCCTTTTGCTTACAGTAAAGAGCAGATAAAAGAAGTGGTAGACGAGGCAAATGCTTTAGGAATAGAAGTTATACCTATGTTCAATCATTTAGGGCACGCCTCATCTTGCCGCGGAATTAACGGAAAGCACGTGGTTTTAGACCAAAATCCACGATATGAATATTTATTTGAATCTTACGGTTGGGTCTGGGATATTAAAAGAGAAGATGTAAAACAGCTGCATCGAAACATCCGCAAAGAGCTTATAGAAGTGTGCGGCGAGGGTAAATATTTTCATTTAGGTTGTGATGAGGCTTATTCATATGGTCACAATACTCAGAAAGCTGAAGAACTGGCCTGCTATTTAAACGAGGTATCAAAAGAGCTTAAACAAATGGGCAGACAGGGCATCTTGTGGCACGATATGATGTTGTCAAATGATAGTTTTAAAGGATATATTGCAAATGCAAGTCAGGAGGTTTCGGATATTTTAACCGAAAAGCTTGACAAAGACTTTATCATTGCAGTATGGCAGTATTCTTTCGTTGGAGAAACATGGAAATCAGTACAGCCGTTTATAGATAGAGGTTTTAAAGTACTGTGCTGTCCGTGGGATAAGTTTGACAATATAGTAGATGCCGTAAAAACTGTAAAAGAAAAAAATACTTTAGGCATTATGCACACAACATGGCATACTCTTTACAGAGGATTTTCAAAAATGGTGTTTGCAGGGCAGGTGGCATGCGATTTAAGCATTGTATCTGATGTAGACAGATATGATTTTTATGCTCATCGGGTTGCGCGAAAGGCGATGCCATCACACGGTAACTATGGAAATAGCGGATGGTCTGAAATAATGGTTGGACCGGGTTTATAATAACAAAAGGGTTAAACGTAAGCGTTTAACCCTTTTGTTTACTCTATAATATGACAATACAATTTTGACGGCGAAGTTCCGTATTCCTTTTTTACAACACGGCTAAAGTATTTTACATCCCAAAAGCCTGACATTTCTGCCGCTTGTTTTACTGAGTATTTTCCTGACGCTAAGAGATTATCGGCATAAATCAATTTTTTTGAAGTTATGTATTTAGCAGGTGTTGTTCCGAATTTTGCAGCAAAAAGCTTGCGAAAATATGTGTTAGACATACAGGCAATCGAAACCATCTTTTCTATAGAAAAATCGTATAAAAGATAATTTTTTTCCATATATGCAATCGCTTTTTCAAAGGTCTTTAATGTTTCGCTGTGCAAAACAGAGGTCTGCCGAATTGCAATATTTTCTAAAATTTCGCACATTAAAGAAAGGACAGAATAATAATATCCGTTTTCTTTTTTATTCCATATATCGTATGCCCTTTGAAACAGCATAGAAATCAGATGCGAATTATTAAGTTCAAAGTTTTCCATTTTTGAATTTAAATCCGATTCAAAATGTATAACTAAGATTTCGTTTTTATCTTGGTACGTTGCACTGTATGAGCAGCCTGCCGGCATATAAAAAACATCACCGATGGAGGTGTGAGCATTTGTATCGCCGCTTGAAAATGATGCACTTCCTGCTATTCTAAAAGCCAGTGCGTGATAGGGTCTTGCGGCAACGTTTACTGACAATGTGTCCCACGATATAAGTAAAACCTCTTTAATTTTAATACTGATGTTTTCGTTTAAAATAGACATACATTTATCTCCCCTTTAACAATATTGTAGCACTTTTTAAAGCAGATTTCAAGTTATAAAAAATCCACTATTTGTGCTATTTATTGGGTTGTAATAACCGTTAAATTCAGTTAAAATGCAAATTGCACATCAAACACACAATAATAATTTGAATTATATTTTAAACACTTTTTATAATCAGTTTTATAAAATTGTTGAAAGAAGGAATTTATTTATGTTTGGTATATTTGCAGGTGTTATAAGCCTTTGCGCTGTCGGACAGTCTGTATTTACAAAAATCGCATCAACAAAAAACGACGAGGCATCATCAATGAGATTTAATGCCTGGAAGATAAGCGCATCTTTATTACTTTTTTTGCTTTTTTCTTTTTATAAGCTGCAATTTCATATGCCCACAGTCGTGTTTTCATCTGTGTACGGATTAGCACTTTTTTTCAGTACTCTTTTCGGATACAAGGCTCTATCGAGCGGTTCAATGGCATTATCATCGTTGATTGTATCGTATTCAGTAGTTATACCTTGTTTGTTTGGTATAATATTTTTAAACGAAAGTGTAAATTTTATAAAAATATTGGGATTTATCTTCCTTTTACTCTCAATGTATTTGCTTAATCGGCAAAAAGAGGATTTAAAAATAAACAAGTGCTGGCTTGTGTATGTGTTGACTACGTTTTTGAGCAACGGAATATGCTCTGTTGTTCAAAAAATGCACCAGACACTATATCCTGCAAGCTTTTGCAACGAATTTATGATTTGTTCATTACTTTTAACATTTATAATGTTTTTTGTAATATCAATGGGTAAAAAATATACTGACAAAAAAAGCGGAACAACAAAATATGCGCTTTTGGCAGGAATACTTATGGGATTAGGCAATTATATTACACTTTTGCTTTCGTCGAGGGTGGATGCATCAGTTATGTTTCCTGTTATAACCATATTGTCGATGCTTTTTAATGTAACGGTTTCAAAATTATATTTTAAAGATTCATTTAGTATTATACAGTTCGCCGGAATTATACTTGGTGTGTTTTCTGTTTTGTTTATAAAATAATAAAAGCACGTCTAATGGTGATGTTCGCCAATTAGACGTGCTTATTATTTGATTTATTTAGACAGTACCGAATCGTATCCGCCGTTGCCGTACAAAAGACAACGATTTACTCTCGAGATGGTCGCCGTTGATGCGCCTGTTTTATCGACAATATCCTGAAAGGTTTTGCCCTCTTTTAACAGTTTTGCAACGCACAGCCTTTGAACCATAGAGTCAATTTCTTTATACGTACACAAATCTTCAAGAAAACGGGCACATTCGTCTGCGTTTTCTAAAGATAAAATTGCATTTATTAATTCAGATATATCATTTTTGTCCGAATGCTTCATACGCCGCTCCTTTTAAATTTGTTTATTCAAACATTTTGGATAAAAATGCTTTTGTTCTTTCGTTTCTCGGATTATCAATTACCTCTTTGGGAGTTCCCATTTCGGCAACGATACCCTCTGACATAAAGATTATTTTATCGCTTACTGCTTTTGCAAAATCAATTTCGTGAGTAACAATAACCATTGTTATTTTTTCTGCCGCAAGCTGCTTTATAACCTTTAAAATTTCGCCCGTAAGCTCTGGGTCGAGCGCAGATGTCGGCTCGTCAAAGAATAAAACACGCGGGCGAAGAGCCAAAGCACGAGCGATAGAAACTCTCTGCTTTTGTCCACCAGACAGCTGACAAGGATAGCTCTCTAATTTATCAGATAATCCTACACGAGTTAAAATTGCCTCAGCATTTTTGCGGATTTCGTCTAAAATTTCTTTTTTATTTTCTTTAAAATCTGCTCGCTCTTTTGCTAAAAGCGTAGGAGCAAGCATTACGTTGTCTAAAACGTTATATTGCGGAAAAAGGTTAAAATCCTGAAAAACCAGACCGAAATTAAGCTGCTTTGCTCTTATTTCTTTTGCCGATGCCTTGTTGTCGCTATCACCGTCAAAAAGCACTTCGCCATCTAACAGAATTTTGCCTGTGTCAGCTCTTTCTAAAAAGTTTATGCATCTTAAAAGAGTAGTTTTTCCGCTGCCCGATGAGCCGATGACCGAGATAACCTCGCCCTCGTCCATCGAAAAATTAACACCCTTTAAAACCTCGGTTTTGCCAAAGCTTTTGTAAAGGTCCTGTACTTCTAATATTCTCACATTTGCACCTCTTTACTCAAAGTAATCAAGCTTTTTCTCTATGCTGCTGAACATAATGGTTAAAAGACCGTTAAACACAAGGAAATAAAGACCTGTTGAGAAAAGAGGCCAGATTAATCCCTGCTTTGTAAATCTTTCGGCACACATAATGATTTCGGCAACACTTATTACTCTTGCTAAAGAGGTATCTTTAACAAGGGTTATAACCTCGTTGCTTATGGGTGCAACAATACGTTTTACAACCTGAAATAAAACTACTTTGAAAAATGCCTGTGCCTTGGTCATACCGAGTACCTGACAAGCCTCGTACTGACCTTTTGAAATAGAGTCGATACCACCTCTGAATATTTCGGAAAAATATGCAGCGTAATTTATAACAAAGGCTATTAAAGCCGCCGTCATACGTGAACGGATTGGGATATCGAACAAAATTCCCGGTGCATACATAACGACAAAAAGCTGGAGCATCAGAGGCGTACCTCTGATGATCCAGACAAATGTTCTTGTTATCCACCTTATTGGTTTAAATTTCATTCTTGAGCAGAAAGAAATTATTAAACCCAAAGGCAAAGACATAAGCAAAGTAAGCACAAATATTATAAAGTTTGTATAAAATCCTTCGAAAAGAGACGATATAATCGCCTGAACATTATTCATGCTTTAACCATACTTTCTGACTTATTTTTATTATTATTTAGATACCATTACCTGCTTGTTCTGCATGTAAGGAACAGAAATGCTCATATTAGCAAGTCTTTCTTCGGTAATTGTCATACCGTTCCAGATACAGTCAATGTTTTTAGATTCGAGCTCAACTTCTTTTGCATCCCAGTTGATTTCTACAAACTTAGCCTTAACACCGAGTTTTTCGCAAACAGCTTTTGCAAATTCTGTTTCAAAACCGATAAGCTCTTTGTTGTCATCATAGTAGTTCATCGGAGCAAACAGTGTGATACCGATAACCATTTCGCCTTTTTCTTTTATGTAAGCTAAGTCGCCCTCTACCACTTCGCCCTCGTTTGCTTTACCGTCTTTAATTAAAAGTGCATCGAGTTTGTAGTCTTTACCGATTTTATCCATTGTGCCGTCCGCCATTAAAGCTGCGATTGCTTCGTTTACAGCAGCAGTAGCATCACTGCCTTTTCTGAATGCGATACCGTATTCTTCAGGGCTGAAATCTTTACCCTCAACAACTTTTAAATCAGCATAGTCTGTGCCTTCGCCGATAGAACCGATAGATGTTACATAGTCAACGATAGCGATATCTGCTGTGCCTGCTGAAACTTCCATAAGAGCTTTTGCCATTGAATCAACAGGAGTGAAGTTAGCTTCTTTAAAGAAGTCCTCTGATGTTGCAAGCTCTTCACCAGCTGAACCAGCTTCTGCAACGATGTTTGCATTAGCAACTGACTGAGAATAATCTGCTGCCTTTTTAGTTGTATCGGCGCAACCTGCGAAAACGCCTGCAATCATTAAAATTGACATGGTAAGTGCTAATAATTTTTTCATAACGAAAAACCTCCGTAAAATTTTATTGTGTTATTATATTACCACTTTAGCACGCTAAAGTCAAGAGTTTTTTTATAAATTTTTGGAGCATTGTCCAAATCTTTGATTTGGTTAACAATTCCCACGCAAGGGTATCCCAAGAGCACGAGCAAAGTGATGTGCGATTGGTTGATACCTACTGCGCTTGTTAAAGTTTATGCTTTCTTTAATAGTTTAATGTAGGGCATGGGCTTGTTCCTGCCGAAAAATCTAATACGGAAGGACCAAGGCCCTTCCCTACATTTCCTACTTTCTGCTCGTGTAAATTTGCGGTGCGTAGAAAATCACCGACACCTACATTATGTCCGATAGCCACTACGCTACACCAAAATTTACAAGCTAATGTGTTGCTTTTTGTTTTTTTATATGATATAATCTATTTTGCGACTTAGTTTAATACTTTACCAATCTGCTTTGCATACCAAGGGTTTTTTTGTTTTTGGCAAAAATGCATGCTCTTATTTGTATGCCCGTTGGTAGCTATTGCTATTGGTAGATATTACAAAACTAAGTCGCATTAGTCGAGCTATGCATTTTTCGGTGCGTGGCTTTGACTGCGCACCTTTTTTGTTTTTACATATAAATTGGTGCGCAACGCATAACTCTGTTGTTGCGACACAAAGACAAAAATCGGATGTAAAAAACTTGGTTTTTTACATCCGATTTTACTTGGGATAGAAAAAATAGTTCTGGACTTTTTTTACATCCCACATAGCTTATTTACAATATTTTTCTACATAGTTATCAATAGAATTTCGTATAATTTCAATTGCAGCCTCTGGGCCTTTTACTTCGTTTACTGCAGTTTCTTTACCCTCTAATGCCTTATAAACCGAGAAAAAGTGACTCATTTCATCAAAAATATGCTGCGGCAGTTCGTCGATGCTTTTATATTCCTGATACGTCGGGTCGTTATAAGGAATAGCAATAATTTTTTCGTCATTTCTGCCGTTATCAATCATCGAAATAACGCCTATGGGATAACTGCGCACTAAAGTCATAGGCTCAATTTCTTCTGAGCATAAAAGTAAAACGTCTAACGGGTCATAATCGTCCGCATATGTACGCGGAATAAAACCGTAATTTGCAGGATAGTGCGTTGATGTGTACAAAATGCGGTCTAAAATCAGCATTCCTGTTTCTTTGTCCAGCTCATATTTTTTCTTACTGCCCTTCGAGATTTCGATTACAGTAATAAAATCCGTAGGGGTTATTCTTTTAGGGCTGATATCGTGCCAGATGTTGCTCATAATAATAGTATCCTTTCGATTGGGTATTTTCTCTCTCGTAAAAACACTTTATATTTAGCTGCTTTTAAACCATTTGGTCAAACTTGCCACCGGCAAGCAAATGAAAATGCAAGTGAAAAACAGTCTGCCCTGCGTTTTCGCCACAGTTGTTGACAATGCGGAAGCCGTCTTCAGCAAATCCCTCTTGTCTTGCTATCTTCTGTGCGGTAAGAATAATATGACCAACTAACTCTTTATGCTTTTCTTCTAAAGCATTTGCACCGGCAATATGCTCACGTGGGATAATTAAAATATGCTGAGGTGCAGCAGGATTAATATCACGAAAAGCATAAACCAGCTCATCTTCATAAACCTTTTGTGACGGAATTTCTCCGTTTAAAATCTTACAAAAAATACAATCTGCCATTTTTTGTTCTCCTCTCTTTTGTATGCTATTTGTTCTGGATTTTTTCAATTTCCTCCAGAACTTTATCTACTATTGAATCAAGGTCACGGCCATCGACCGATACTTTTATATCGCAGTCGCTGTAATACGGCTCCCGCTCTTTAAGCATTGCCGCAATGTCGCTGACCGAAAGCCCCGAAAGCTCCGGTCTTTTGTTATGAGATTCTTTTGTATTCTGATAAACTGTTTCGGCAGAGGCGCAAAGCCAGACTATAATGCCGTTTTTTTTGAGCATTTCCATATTTTGTTTATCCATTGCGGTATTTCCGCCGGTAGAAATAAGAGCGCCCTCGTTTTCGCAAAGATTCATAACAGCAAAGCGCTGTGCGCCCTCAAAATATTTTTCGCCCTTTTTTGCAACAATTTGCGAAACAGGCATTTTTTCGCTCTTTTTTAAAAATTCATCCGTATCGTAAAAGTCAAGTCCCATGGCGGCGGCAACACGCCGACCAACCGTTGTTTTGCCCGAGCCCATAAAGCCGATGAACACAATATTCTTTTTCATCATGCCACCCTTTCTGTCAGCCGATTGTAACTATCGGTGGATTAAAATAGTTCTGCACCAGATACGGTCTGGAATCTGCGGCAAATGCCACGCCTACGCCAAGATATTTATAATCGCTTAAAATAATTTTTCTGTGACCCTCTGAGTTCATAAGTGCCTCGTGCATCATAATGCCGCTTTGGCAGCCTGCTGCAAGATTTTCTGCTACACCCGATACCGAAACTCCGACTGCACGGACTCTTTTTAAAACATCGCCGCCGGATAGGTCTGTATGGCTGAAATAGTTGTTTTGAGCCATCTCTGCTGCGTGAGAGCGTGCCGCAGGCAAAACTGCCATGCTGTGCTCTATGGGTTTTAATCCCTCACGTACTCTTAAAGCGTTTGTCACATAAAAATTTTCAAGCTCCATAAAAGCTGCGTTTTCGGCACTTGGCAAAGGATATTGCCGCATAAAAAGTTCTTCCGTATCTCTATCTATTATATGGACTGCTGTTACGGTATTATTCTTAAAACAGTCATAAAAAATGCGTATATACATTTTTCGGAACAAGAAAGTGTCTACCTCGTGTTTGCCGTCTGCTCCCGTCGGCAGATAAAAAAGAATGTTACCTTTTTTAATTGCCTCTATCGGCTCGCCAAAAGCCTCTCGCACCTCTGCTATCGAAGAGCCGACGCCGATACCGCACAAAGTAAATTCTGATGAGTTTGTGTATGCTGCACAGACCTTGCCGTTGTCGTCTGTGCCTATCTGAATATAGTTTTTGTAGTCATCGTGATAAACATTCCACAAAAAGCCGTATTCTGAATTAAAGGTGTCAACCGATTCGCCGAAGTTAGTCATAACTGTATCGGGAACATCGCCCATATTAAGAGTTTTGCCCGATAAAGCTAAAGTAGATGGCGTTATTTCACCTGAAGCAGGCGGAGTTGCATCTTCGTTCTGACTAAAAAAAGATGTTATTTGCTCAGTTAAAACCAAGGTGTCGATATCGAAAAACAAAATTGCCGCTAAAATTAGCAAAAGCGCAAAAAAAGATTTTTTCAATATATCACCTCGAATGTTTTGAATCTTGGACTTACAAAATAAATGGTTTTGTTATAGGCTTATGTCATTTTAGGAGCAAAATTCATTTTACATCATAACCAACATCGTTTATTAAAATAGTATCATTATCTTCCCATTCCCATTTTATATTTGGTTCTTTTTCCCAAACTCCTGTCCAAATTTGTTGTTCGTTCTGAATTACAGAACCAAGAAAAAGAAGCATTTTTGGCTTTTCATTGCGAACTCTTACGCAGGTATCCCCACCAAGTGCACCTGAATCATGAGTAATAAATCTTGCAACATATATACCGTTGGGCGAACTAATTGTTTGTATTATCTTGCTTTCGCCAAAATTTGTAAAAATTAATGTTATAAAAAGTACAAAACCAAACAGCGCACCAACGCCTAACGAAATAACCCCAACAACAATTTTCAGCCAAATTATATGACAGTAAGCAAAAAATATTATTAGCGAAAATATAATCGTTACCGCAAACAGCATTTCATAATACAAAAGGCTATATGTTTTATAGTCAATGCTTAAATCGAAAGAAAAGGCTAATGTTATCACATATATCAGCGCTATTATCGGCAAAAATACTGCAAATTTTTTAGAAATTTTATTTGCGTCATTTTTGTACTTAATAGAGAAAAAAACTATAATAGCTGATATTATTAAATATACTACACCAAACACTGCGTAGCTTTTCGGTCTGTATATACAATCTACCTTTGATATAATCAAATTTAACACAGACAAAATAAGCATAATAATACCTATAATAGAATTAATACTTGTTTTAATTCTGTTCATATCGCCCTATCCTTTCGACATTTTCTAATTTAAAATCAGTATATATTAAAAATTTTACGATGCCGTCAATTAACGCAGTGCTCGAAAGAGCGATAGCTCTTGAGAATTTTATTTCATAAAATTCTTTATGCATTAATTATATCAAACGAGATTTGCTTTTTCAATACAAAACAATGCTATTTTACCCACACAGACTCAATTTCTGCGATATATAAGGTGTGATAATCACCTGCTGAATACATTTCTTTTGGGATTGATTTTAAAATAAAAGAATCTTCTGTCATTTCCTGCACAAACATTTTTTTGCAGATTAACACCATTTTTGATTCTTCAAAATACGGCACACCATCATTTTCGGCAACCGTTAAGCCTGCTTTTGTAATTTTATCCTCATCACGACCAGAAACCGAGCCTAAATAGCTTAACTGTTTTTTGTAGTCGTCTGCAAAAAATGTTAAAGAAAAGCTGTCTGATGAATCGACAAATTCTTTTGTATATCGCTGCGGACGCAAAACAACAAATGCCGCATTTTTGTTCCACATAACGCCCAGACCGCCCCAGGATGCAGTCATTGTGTTAACTGTGCCGTCTGGCTTTTTTGCAGTTACTAACATCCAGTCTTTGCCTATTAATTCAAAGGTGTTTTTGCTTATTTCTTCTGCAGAAATCTTTTTAAAACCGTTCATATTAATGCCTCCTTAAAGCTTTCCGATAATTTTTGTAAGCTCTTCAATTTTTTGTTGCGCATCGTCACGATTGCCATCTGAAAAGGCATCGTTTACACAGCTTTTAAGATGCGCACGCAAAATTTCTTCATTTGTTTTTTTTAAAATTGCCTGTGCCGCCATCACCTGACACGATATATCAAGACAGTATTTGTCGTCATCTATCATTTTTAAGATGCCGTCAATCTGTCCTCGTGCGGTCTTTAAAAGTCGGCACACTTTTGTTTTATCTGCTTTCATATCGGTTACGACAAAGAAACAACTGTGTAGCCTGCATCGGTAACTGCGGCTTTTAAAACATCGTCGCTTACGTCAGAGGTTAATGTTATATTTGCACATTTTTCCTCTAATACCACAGTTGCACTAACACCATCAATTGCGTTTAATACCTGCTCAACACGTGCGGAGCAATGTCCACATGCCATTCCATCAATAATCATTTTCTTTTCCATTTTCTTTTCTCCTTCTTTATTTATATTATTGCCAGATTCAGATTTAAACAATCTTAATCTTAAGGCATTTGAAACAACACAAAATGAGCTTAAGCTCATTGCCGCTGCGCCAATCATAGGGCTTAGTCTTAAATTAAACAACGGATAAAAAACTCCTGCCGCAAGCGGAATGCATATAGCATTATAAAAGAATGCCCAGAAAAGATTTTGCTTTACATTTCGCATAACTGCACGACTAAGCTTAATAGCAGTAACTGCATCTGTTAAATCGCTTTTTATTAAAACAACATCTGCCGATTCTATTGCTATGTCTGTTCCTGCTCCGATTGCAAAGCCAACATCGGCGCGTGCTAAAGCAGGGGCATCGTTAATGCCGTCGCCTATCATTGCAACCTTTTTGCCGCTTTCTTTAAGACGTCTTATTTCTTTTTCTTTATCCTGAGGCAGTACCTCGGCTATAACTCGGCTTATGCCGGTCTGCGCACGTATTGCCTCGGCTGTGCGATGATTATCACCTGTAAGCATAATAACCTCAATACCCATTTTTTGCATATCTTCTATTGCTTTTGCGCTGGTTTGTCGTATGGTATCGCTAACGGCAATTATACCTGAAAGCTCGCCGTCATAAGCAAAATAAAGAGGTGTTTTGCCCTGTTTTGCAAGTTCTTCGCCTTTGACCTTATAATCCTTTAAATTAACGTTATTCTTTTCAAGCCAGGCTGCATTTCCTGCAATTACGGTTTTACCACCAAGCACAGCACTTATTCCTGAGCCTGACTCGTTATGAAAATCTGTTATATCTGAAAGATTTATATTATCACTTTCGCATTTTTCAATAATTGCACGAGAAAGCGGATGCTCTGACCTTTGCTCAGCCGAGCCTGCAATAAAAAGCAGTTCACTTTCTGAAATGCCGTCAGCAAATATATCTGTAACCTTGGGTTTGCCCTCGGTGACAGTTCCTGTTTTATCTAAAACTATGGTAGATACACTACGCAAAAGCTCTAAGCTTTCTGCGCTTTTAAATAAAATTCCGTTTTCTGCGCCCTTGCCCATACCAACCATAACGGCTGTCGGTGTTGCAAGACCTAAAGCGCAGGGGCACGATATAACCAAAACAGCAATCGCATTCCCCAAAGCAAACGAAAGCGCTTTGCCTGCAAGTATCCACGCAATAAAGGTAATTACCGCAATTAAAATTACTATCGGCACAAAAACACCGCTTACCTTATCGGCAAGCTTTGCAACCGGCGCTTTTGATGCCGATGCATCTTCAACCAGCCTGATAATCTGCGCTAAAGCCGTATCGCTACCGACTTTAGTTGCACGCATCGTAAAAGCACCTGAATTGTTTATGGTGGCGCCTGTTACCGAATCTCCAGCCGTTTTTTCAACAGGGATGCTTTCGCCTGTTAAAGCAGATTCGTCAATTACTGCATATCCCTCTAAAACAACACCATCTACGGGGATTTTTGCCCCGGGCTTTATAACAACAACATCACCGGGGATAACCTGCTCTGACGGAATTTCTATCTCTTTGCCATCACGTAAAACAATAGCACGGGACGGAGCAAGCTCCATAAGCTTTTTTATGGCGGCAGAGGTTTTGCCGGCTGAGCGTGCCTCTAAATATTTTCCGATAGTTACTAAAGCTAAAATCATTGCCGCAGATTCAAAATATACGTTATGAACAAACGAATATGAAATATCGGCAGTAGGATATTTTACACTCAACGCATCTAATCCGCACGAGGCATAGAGCATAACCGTGCTGTATAAAAGTGCCGCACCCGAGCCGATGGCAATTAAAGAATCCATATTAGGTGCGCCACGAAAAAGCGTGCGAAAGCCAACCGAGTAAAACTTTCGGTTAATAAACACAACAAAAAGAGTTAGTATAAATTGGGTTAACAAAAGCTCTGTTGCGTGCATATGTCCGCTTAAAAAAGCAGGCAAGGGCAGTCCTATCATATGCCCCATTGAAAGATACATAAGCGGAATTAAAAGGGCAATTGAAGATATTATGCGGAATTTAGTATTTTTTTGCTCGTTATCTTCTGATGTGACAGTTTTTGATTTTTGTTCGCCGCTATCTCCTGATTTTTTTGCGCTGTATCCCGCCTTTTCTACTGCCAATACAACTGCATCTATATCCACTTTTTCATCTTTAAATTCAACCTGCATTGAGTTTGTAAGTAAGCTGACGGCAACCGAATCAACACATTCTAAGGCAGCGACAGCTTTTTCTACATGCGCGCCGCAAGCGCTGCACGTCATACCTAAAACGTCAAATCTTTGTTTCATTTATATCACCACTTTCATAAACAAATAGACACCCCTTGGGGGTGTCTATATTTTATCGCATATTTATTGCATTGTCAAGAAAACATAGGTTGTATATTTTTTCTATTTATACAATTCCTGAGCGATGTTAATAAAATTCTGCATAGAATTTGTAAGCTGTCGGTCTTTTTTATATACAAGCATTGCCTGCCTGTTGTTATCTTCAATTCCTAAAGCAAAATAATAAAGCTCATTTTTATCATCAGCATTTTCTGAAATTACAGTCTGCGGTGCAATCAGCGCACCTAAGCCCTCGAGCATTAATTTATAGTGAATATCCATTCGGCGAAAGTTGATTAAACGACACGAAGAATGCTTGCATTGTGACATAAATTCAGGCATCTTTTTCCACGCATTAGAATTTATACCAGGCTTAAAAAACTCTATATCTTTAAACATTTGATAATCTGTTATTTCCTTTTCTTTTGAAAAATTTCCTGTTAAAATTTCATCTCGTGACAGAGCATATTTACTGAGCTTTTCAGCGCCAGGGTAATCCTTTCGGACAACAACTACATATTTTTCGCTCCAAAGCTTTACGGCATCAAATTTTGAAAAATCGCAAGTTGTAGCGATTACAATGTCTAAAGCACCCTGACTTAGTCTGTCAAAAAGAGCTCTTGTAGATTCTCCGACATCAATCACAAGCTCCGTTTTAGGAAAACGGCGGTTTAGCTCACCGCAAATTTTAGGGATAATGTGATATGCAGCAGAATTAGAGCCGCCAACAGAAAGCTTTTTAGAGTTGTTTTCGTGTAATGAAGATATGCGTTTTGTAAGATTTTTTTCAAGAGTTATTGCCTCTTCAAGATATTCGGCATAAAGCTCTCCCTCACGTGTTAAAGTGACGGGATAATGATTGCGGTTAAATATCTCGTATCCCAATTCTGTTTCTAGATTTTTAATCGTTTTGCTTAATGCAGGTTGCGAAACATACAGTTCTTTTGCCGCAACCGAAAAGCTTTTTGTCTGGCATATTTTATATACATATTCTTCGGCTTTCTTCACATACAACACTCCATAACTTTTTGTTTATAATTATATTGCTTTATTTATATTTGATTATAACACGTTTGTGTGCTAAAATCAACATAT